>NZ_JBGQQZ010000010.1:0-55275 GCF_045528575.1 Ruoffia sp. FAM 24228 | reverse complement strand
CCCGATTGAACCAGGCGGTTCTGTCGTCTATGCGGTATTAGTCATCGTTTCCGATGGTTATCCCCCGCTGAAGGGTAGGTTTCCCACGTGTTACTCACCCGTGCGCCACTCACGTCAAGAGAACAAGTTCTCCCTCAGTGCGTTCGACTTGCATGTATTAGGCACGCCGCCAGCGTTCGTCCTGAGCCAGGATCAAACTCTCATAATTGATTGTTTGAGCTTTTGCTCATTACTATTCTAGCTTTGTTGACCTTTTTTAAACTGGTGGTCGTCCAGCGAAATTGTTTGGTTGTCTGTTCCGTAGAACAGATCCCCTTACACATTTGGTGTGTTTATCTTTGTTCAGTTTTCAATGAGCTTTCGTTGTCGTTTTGTTGAACAACAACTTTTATAGTCTATCACGTTCGCGTTGTGGTTGTCAACACTTTTTTAAAAGTATTTTCAACTTCGTTTCGAAGTGATGTCGTTTGTTTTAACAACTTTTATAGAATATCACGGTTGTGACTCGAAGTCAACAACTTCTTTGAAGTTTTTTAAATAATTTACAAAACTATTTAACACTTCGTTGTGATGCTGTCGCTGTTTGACAACTTACATATCTTATCATGCGGGCTATATTGTGTCAACAATATTTTTCACTTTTTTTATCAGTGTCGCCTCGTTTAATCGCTACCTAAAATGACAGCTTTTAAATATTAACATGTTTGCTATGTTAGCGTCAATCACTTTTTTCACTTTTATTATTTCTTTTTTTAAGTGACGTGATTTCAAATGTCAACTTTTATACTCTATCATGCTTCGCATAATCTGTAAAGCGTTTTTTGAAACAAATATATGATTCGTTCCAAAGGTTGTAAGCGCTACACATGTTGTAGTAGCAACTTATGTTATATTATCATCGACGAATCATTTCGTCAATGCTTTTTTCGCTTTTTTGTAAAGTTTATGTAAATTTTATGTAACCTTACAAAGTTATCGCCAAACATTGTTGCAACGTCTCGTGACGACAAGTGATAATATACCATGGGTTGCTGTATAGTGTCAACACTATTTTGTACTTTATTCATAATTCTTTATTTCTATTGTAGCTTTTAACTTTTGGAATCACTTTCTACTATATAAAGTCTAATATTATTGTATAATGTATTATACTCTTAATTCAAAGGAGGATTATAGTGAAGATACAAGAGAGTTACTTTAAACTTGATCAAGTTCCTGGCTTGTGGCGTAGTACTGTTGGACTTGAGCGAGAATCTTTACGTGTTAACCATGTTGGGAACATATCTAATCACCTTCATTCTTCTGAATGGGGAACTCGTAAACAACAACCTTATATACAAACTGACTTTGCAGAAAGTCAATTAGAATTAATTACACCCCCTACTGTGTCAATCAGTAAACTACAAGATTGGTTAAGCTCCTTCCATCAGATCGTCGCAACGACGAATGAAAAGAACGGAGATTTATTATGGCCGTTTAGTACACCGGTCATTATCCCAGAGAATTCTGAGGATATTAAGATTGCTCAGTTAGAGAAGATTGAAGAGTATAATTACCGGGCATTTCTAGCCGAACTATACGGTAAGCATGTCCAATTAATTTCTGGAATTCATTATAACTTCCAGATTAATCCTGATATCGAACATGATTCATTTGAAGCTCAGTCTGATTATGACGATGAATTACAATTCAATAATATGATTTATATGCATTTAGCTAGAAATTATTTCCGCTATCGTTGGTTACTAACATATCTCATAGGTGCATCACCTTATGTTGCTCCTAACTATGCGACAAACTTATATGGTAAACCTCATGCAGAAAGAATGCGTTCAATTAGACAAAGTCGTTATGGTTATCAGAATAAAGAATCTGTTGTGATGAACTATGATTCTTTAGAAGACTTTGTTACTTCTATAGAAGATGCCATTGATTCTGGTGCTCTTTCTTTAGAGAAGGAATTGTACCGTGATGTGCGTCTCCGTGGAGGAGCGAATGCCCGAGAACTTTTAGATAAAGGGATTAGTTACCTTGAATTTCGTAACATTGATTTGAATCCTTATCACCCTCATGGGATTGATGATGAAACAATCGCATTAGTTCGTCTTTTTTTAATTACACTTTTATTTATCCCAGATGTAAAATACGACACTGAGATCGTAAAAGGAACTAAGATGAATTATGCAACTTCAGAAGCGGACGCTTTAGATGCTCCAATGGACATAGATGAAGCTAAATGGTTAGTCACTGCTATGCGCGAAGTTGCCGATCAATTATCTAACACAGATAATGTCTCTTCTATAGTAGATAAAGTTGAAGCTTCACTTGAAGATCCTTCATTAACTTTAGCTGGACGCATTGTTGAAGAAGCAACTGACTATGATAGTTTCCTTGAGATGGGCTTACGCCTTGCCAAAGAACATCAAGAAGTTTACTTAGATAAACCCTACTTACTACATGGCTTTGAAAATCTCGAGTTATCAACACAAGATGTGCTTAAAGAAGCAATTAAAGCGGGTATTAAAGTAAGAATCATTGACAGTGAGGAAAATGTGATCGAATTATCGTTCCAAGGGCAAACAGAATACGTCAAAAGTGCAAATATGACTCGCCTTGATTCTTTAATCAGTTATTTCTTAATGGAAAATAAAGTCGCAACAAAAGTTTTACTCGATGAAGCGGGTCTTAAAGTTCCATCCGGAACGTCATTCAGTCATATTGAAGAAGCAAAAGCATACTACACTTCCCTACCCGATAAAGCCATTGTTGTTAAACCTAAGAATACAAACTATGGTTTAGGTATTACTATCTTTAGAAGCAATCCAAGTGAAGATGATTATATTGATGCTTTGAACTTTGCCTATAAGGAAGATCATACAGTTTTAGTTGAGGAGTATATAGAAGGAACTGAATTACGCTTTTATATTCAAGATAATCAAACTATGGCAATTGTTGAACGTCGCCCAGCTCATATCATTGGAGACGGAATGTCTACCATTGGCGAGTTAATTGATGAAGTGAACAAAAACCCACTACGTGGACGTGATCATAAAGCACCTTTAACAATCATTGAAAAAGGTGAAATCGAGACCCTTCAATTAAAAAACTATGGATATACTTTTGATTCTGTACCAGAAGATGGTAAGACAGTATATTTACGTGAGAACAGTAATGTGTCGACCGGTGGAGTTTCAATTGACCGTACCGATGATACGCATGAAGGTTATAAGAAGATTGCTGAAAAAGCTTCTCAATTACTTGAAGCAAGCTTCTGTGGTGTAGATATCATTATTGAAGACTACACTAAAGAACCTACTCAGGATAATTACGGTATTATCGAAGCAAACTTTAATCCGATGATTGCGATTCACCGCTTCCCAGGCGAAGGAACACCTCGTCTTTTAGGAAAAGCAATGTTAAATCAATTATTCCCTGACGTTTATAATAGAGGGTAATATTACAGTCGCACGTTTACATAAATTTTACAATTCCTTTATTAGAGCGTATGCTTCACTGACGTATAATAGCGTTAGTGAAGTATTTTTTATAAAGGAGCAGATTGGATGATGAAGTATTTGAAATATGTCGTAATCGTATCACTAAGTCTCACTGGCTTAAGTGGAGCTACACCTGTTTTTGCAGAGGACGTTAAGTCTTTAGCAGAAGAAGAGAATAGCGTTTTCGTTGATGCTATGCTTAACGAAGAAGTTTATTCAGTAGAAAAATTACATGAAACCTTTGGAGAGCCTAGCTCAGAAGAAGAACTTGATGATTCTACTTCGCGTCAATTTTTCATTTTAGAAAGAGAAGATGAAGCGACAAGTTTAGAAGTGATCGCGGATATCTCAACTGAAGATGCCGAAGAAGTGATTAATCTGACATTTAACATCGATTTCGAAGATGTCGTATATGAAGATGCGGATGCTTTTTCCGATACATACTCTGAATTAGTTGATCATGCTTTAGTGTTGCACAATGAAGGACCCGTGATTGAAAGAGATCAAGTGGTTGAAACGTTGGGTGATCCAACTACAATTACCTTAGCTGGTTCTTATGAATTATTAGTTTATTCAGTTGGTGATAGTGATTCAAGTACTGATTACATCGTTGTGTTACTAGACGATAAAGTCTACGCTTTAAATGAACATTCGAATGTCGATGATAATCTCGAGAAAGACTTTGGCATTACCCCGTCTCAATTGAATCAACTTTCATACACGAGTGGAGTGACTTTTAACGAAATGGTTGATCAAATTGGACAACCAGATAGTATCTATCATGACTTCCCTAAATCTGTTATAACTTATGTTTGGTATTCAGATACCGATGAAGATTTCTCAGAAATCAGCTACATCACTGACTTCCGTGATATTATGGTTGGTATTGGACATCAATTACAAGATGAATAATTAAAAACAGCCCCGCTGATTTGTTTTAATACAAATCAGCGGGGCTTTCTTTAAGTTTTATGCGAAGATTAAGTTGACAATCTCTTCTAAAGTCGTATTTCCAAAATATTTATTCACATCAACATCGGCTAAAGCTTCTGTCACTGCTTGGCGTTCATATCTTACGCCATTTAATTTCTCTTCAACATCTTTGATATTACCTAAACCAAAGAAGTCTCCATAAATACGTGCATCTTTAATGACACCTTGACTCACGTTAAAGCGAATATCAACAAAACCGAATGGGAATTTATGACTTTGTTCAAAATCAAAGTCCGGTGATTTACCATAATTCCATTCCCAATTACCCATACGTTCTTCACGCAGTTTATACACGCCTTCCCAAATCTCATCGGTTAATTTAAATTCTGGGACATCTTCACGTTTATCCACTCCGAAGATTTCTAAAAGAATTAAATCTCTAAACTCTTCTGTAGATAAATCGCGGTATTTTTCATCAACGTAAGGTTTGATATTTGTGACACGTGAGCGTACAGACTTGATTCCTTTTGATTCAATTTTAGCTTTTCTTGGTTTTAATACATTATTAGTCTCGTCTAAGTCTGAATCAAATAAAATAGTTCCATGAGCAGTCATTCGACCGTCTTTAGCGTACATAGCATTTCCAGAGAATTTCTTCCCATCAATAAGTAGGTCATTACGCCCTTCTAAAGCTGCTTCCGTTGCTCCCATCTTATGTAGAGCTTCGATGATGGGTTCCGTCACACTCTTGAAGTCGCGGAAAGTTCCATCATCATCTTTAATAAAGCAGAAACAAAAGTTTCCCAGATCGTGATACACGGACCCGCCACCAGACATACGACGAACAACTTGCACATTATGTTCGTCAACATACGATTGGTTAATTTCTTCCGTCGTATTTTGATTACGTCCAACGATAATTGAAGGTTCATTAATATAGAATAGCAGAATCGGTTCGTCAACTAGACGATTTTCTACTAAATAAGTTTCTAGTGCAATATTTAAACTGGCATCATAATTATTACCATTATCCACAAAAATCATAGTTGTTATCCTCTTTCTTTAAACATTTTCTTTAATTGTCGCAATAGTTTCTGTATTTAACTCATCTAAAATTGCTGTCACTAGACGAACTGTATTCTTGAAGTCATCTTCATGAATGACTGAAGTAGTTGAATGTAAATAACGAACTGGAACAGTAATCGCGATTGAAGGAATTCCTGCTTGAGCTGTATGAATTGATCCAGCGTCTGTTCCTCCACCTGGAATAAATGTATATTGGAATGGAATGTCATGTTTGTCAGCAATGTTTACTACAAAGTCACGTAAACCTTTGTGAGAAATCATCGACGCGTCAAAGACAATAACTTGTGGCCCTTTTCCTAATTCACTATCCGCTTCTGCTTTAGTCATGCCTGGCGTATCACCTGCAGTACCTGTATCTAAGGCGATCGCGATATCTGGTTGAACTAAGTTCGCAGCTACTTTAGCACCGCGCAAGCCAACTTCCTCTTGAACATTCGCCCCAGAATAAAGTACTGTTTGATGGTTTTTTTCTTTGGCGTGTTTTAAGACTTCTACTGCTACCGCTACGCCAATTCGGTTGTCCCATGCTTTCCCTAGTAGGAATGGTGTGTCGTTTAGGCGACGAGTTTTAATTAACGGTGTAATCATGTCACCAGGACGGATGCCCATTTTTTCAATGTCTTCTTTTGATTGTCCTCCAACATCGATAAAGATATCTTTCATATCAATTGGTTTTTTACGCGCTTCTGCTGTCAATACGTGAGGTGGTTTTGATCCAGTAACCCCTTCGATTTCTTTACCTTCTCTCGTTGTAATAACAACTTCTTGTGCGAGTACAACTTGACTCCACCAGCCTCCAATCGTAACGAATTTGATGAATCCTTTATCAGTGATTTCACTGACCATGAAACCAACTTCGTCCATGTGAGCTGCCATTAAGACTTTAGGTCCCTCTGCATCTCCGGTATGTTTACCGAAGATCCCTCCTAAACCATCTTGAACGAATTCGTCCACATAAGATTCTGTTTCTTTCTTGAAAAGTTCACGCACTTGCGTTTCATTTCCTGCAATTCCGTTAACTTCTGTTAAGTTTACTAATAATTCTTTATTCAATTCCATACATTCATTTCCTTTCTGATTTTCCTTCATACTGAATATTCTAACACGTTTTCATTATAAATAGTGGTTATAATACTTAATAATTTGACGTTTTCTATATAAGTCATTACTCACTGATTTTGACGATTATTTTCCCGATATTTACGTTGTTTTCCATCATTTGATGCGCTTTTGGTAGTTCTGAGAAATCTACTACTTCATGAATAATTGCTTGGATTTCCCCTGTTGCAAAATACGGCATAACGTTCTTCACGAACTCTTTCGTCAATTCTCCTTTATATGCATTACTTCTTGGCGTCAGGAGCGTTCCTTTTAGGTGAATTCGCTTTTGCATAATATCTAAAATATTAAATTGCTCTACTTCAGATCCGCCTAGTGTCCCAATCAATATCCATCTCGAATCAATTCTGGCACTTTTAAGATTTAAGTCGTAATACGATGCTCCAATAAAGTCTAAAATAACGTCAACACCTTCGTCATTTGTTTCTTCAAGCACCCGTTTAGCGATATCTTCTTCTTTATAATTAATCGGAAAGTCAGTTCCTAATTCTTTCATCTTATCTAATTTCTCTTTGCGACTGGATGTCGATAAGATTTTGGCATTGCTCAATTGCTTAGCCATTTGGATTGCGGCTGTTCCTACTCCACTAGCTCCAGCATGAATTAAAATACTTTCACCTTTTTTCAAATCACCTAACCAGTATATAGTTTGGTAAGCGGTTAAGAAAACTTCTGGTATCGCTGCGCCTTCTTCGTAAGTGAGATTCTCAGGTAAAATCATCGCGAACTCCGCAGGCATGACTGCGTATTCTTGATATGATCCTTGAATCACTAAGCCAGCTACACGTGTTCCCGGTTCTAAATCAGTTCGATTTGAGCGGTTTTCAATAATTTCCCCGGCAACTTCAATTCCTAAGACTGGATACGGCGCCTCTAATTGTTTGTTCTCACGCGTCAGAATCTCAGTTCGGTTAATACCGAAAGCCTTTACTTTAATTAACACTTCACCATTTGTGGGTAGTGGAGTTGGGCGTTCTTCTTGAATTAAATTATCTACGCCACCCGGTTCAGTTATTGACCATGCTTTCATGTTATTCCTCCTAAGTGATTGACTTTTCATGGATAAGTTGTACGTCCTCTCCCCTATGATATCAAAAGTACTAAGAAGAACAAAAATCTTAGCTCAAAATAAAAAACCGCTATAAAATAGCGGTTTGAGTTTGAATATATTATTTTGCTTTTAATGCAGCCATTGTGATGTAGTTGTAAGGTTGGTTGAAGTGAGGTAAGAAGAAAATATCTGTTAACTTCAACGTATCTATCGTTACTTTTTGTTGAATGGCTAATGAGAACATATGAATAGTTGCTGACATGTCATAATGTGAAGCAATTTGAGCTCCCACAATACGGCGAGTTCCTTTTTCAAAGACGATACGGATCTTAACTGTTTCATTATCGCTCATGTAAGGTGATTTTTGAACATCTTCATGCTCAACATAATCCACATCAATACCAAAACGTTGGCAAGCTTTTACTGAGTATCCCGTTGATACTAAGTTTAAACCAAAGATTGAAATACCGTTTGATCCTTGAACACCCACGTGTTCTAAGTCAGTTCCAGCAACGTTATGTCCTCCAACGATTCCTGAACGAACAGCGTTACTTGCTAATGCGATGTAAGCTGTATCTTGTAGTGCATTAGAGTAAACTGTCGCACAGTCACCAATTGCATAAACATCTGGATCACTTGTTTGTTGGTGACGGTCTACTAAGTAAGCTCCATTCGCAAATAATTCTAAATGGTCTTGACCTAAGTCATTGTTTGGACGGAAACCAATCGCGTTAACTACTAAATCAACATCATAGTGACCTTTATTTGTTTTAATTGCTTTAACACGACCTTCTTCACCTTCATAAGCTTCAGCTAATTCACCAAAGTGTAAGTCTAAGCCGTTGTCAGCTAAGTTTTTATCCATTAATTGAGCAAACTCTTCATCATAATAGTTTGATAATGATGTAGACATTGCATCGAATAATAATACTTGTTTACCGCGACGTTGAATTGCTTCTGCAATCTCAACACCAATATAACCAGCGCCGATTACAGCAACTTTTTCAATTTTATCACTGTTTAACTCTTCATCAACCGCTTGTCCTTCTTGGAATAATTTAAGGAAGTGGATTCCGTCTAAGTCTTTACCTGGCACATTTGGTTCAATTGGTTTAGAACCAGTTGCTAAGATTAATTTATCATATGATTCTTCTACGGCTTCGCCATCTTTTCTTATAGCATGAACAACTTTATTATCATAATCAACACGATCAACTGTTGTTTCCATTAAGATGCGTGCACCTTTATCTTCAAAATCTCCACTCTCTGTATAGAATAAATCATTACGATTTTCTACTTCGCGAGCAACCCATAAAGCAGTACCTGCTCCAACATAACTAATGTTATCATTTTTCTCAATTAATACTACTTCATGACCTTCGTACTCATCAAGTAAAACATTCGCTGCAGCAATCCCCGCATGGTTAGCACCAATAATTACAACTTTCATCAATTATTTCCCCCTAATATACCTTTTTAAATCCAATAAGTACATCATATCACAAAGTAATTTAAAATTTAAGTTAAAATTTTATGAGTAACTTTGTGAAAACAGCTAGATTATTGGCATAACAGAGTTTCCATCCTATTCAATATCCTTATAATAATTGCTTATAAGCTTGTGAAAATTGAATTTAAGTTATTAACCGCTGTTACAAAATCCTTTTATTCCAAAGTTATAATCTTTTAATCATTACTTGTAGGCAATTCCAGAAATTCGGGTTTGTAAAAATTTGCAAGTTAGGGAACACAATGAATAGTTTGTGAAATAGATTATTATGAAATGTTAAACTCAATAATATAACAGAGTTGGCATTGGCTGTGAATTTTGGAATTATGGGGATTTAGGTCCTTGAGAATTTCTCAAAGATGGTTTTTCGCAATTTGGTGCCCTGAAATTTTCTCAGGGACACAATTATCATTCCAATTCAAAAAAGCGCCCAACATAGTTGAGCGCTTCCCTATTTAATCTGTCTGTTTTTTGTACCACCATGGTACATATAAGAATATCATCAACATCGCCACTGCGATCCAAGCCATAATAATATAAGCTAACTGAAGTGTTAGTGGCTGAGTCAATACAGCAATCACTGCATACACAAGCAATTGAATAAAGGCAATGACCAAAGATGTTCCTTGAAATGCCTTAACAATAGACCCTTCTCGGTTTGGATAAATAATTTGAAAAGGTTGATTACTATATAATTTCATCAATGGAACTAGCTGGATAAACGTGAGTACATGACTCAAGATACCCATTCCTAATAACATCCAAACGTTACTTGTCATCATAATCAGTACTGAAATAAATAATGTTACGCGTAGCCAAACACCACTGTATGCATTATTTCTAAATATAGCTCTCAAGAATAAGAATGAATAGCGGTTATTATTCAAGTTCTTCATGAATGACAGTACCCCATCTAAATATGGACGGCGTTTAATCGATGGTCTCAAGTGAGGTACATCCGCAAAAATCGAAATCCACTTATATAAACTTGCCTCACGACGCGTCTCTTCTTCCACAATATGATCAAAAGCCACCCAGCGGTTACTTCTTTGAGTCATCGTCCAGGCGATATAAACAATCAAGAGTAAAAGTATCACCAAAGGTATGTATATATTAAATGTCACAGGTAAACTAAACGTTATGAATAACGCGACTGCAACTAATAAAGTGTGATGCCATCTGGATAGAGGTCGCCCAATAATCTGAGCGAAGCCTAAATTAAAAATATCTAAATACAGTAACGAAAAGCTGACTGCTTTGAAGGCAACCATATAAAGAATCAGCAACCAACTTTGGCTCAAACTCCAAACAGAAATCAAATCTAGAAACGGCATAATCATTGCTGTTCCGAGTGAAATAATAATCGCTGGTAAGACTAAAGATACTAAAGCACCTTTCAACCAATAACTATGCCACTCTTCTCCTCGAGCAAACAAATAACTTTTGTCAGGATCCTTCGTAAACCACATCGGCTGTCCAAATTGAAATATCGTTGCCAACCAAATGACAACACTCAGGATAATTACCCAACGAATAACACTTAAGTCTAAAGCTTGTAATTGAATCAGTAATTCACGGTAATACAATGCACCAAAAGCTAAGATCACTAGCATAATAATTGAAAAGTGATCATTCATGATTAGCCTTGCATACTTACCAATTTCCTTTAAATAATTTGAAAAGCGCTGTTGCCATAAGCTTTTGAAGTCACCCATTAAAGCGCCTCCTCTTGCTCAGTCATCGCGATATAAATATCGTCTAACGAAGCTTCCGGCATCATAAATTGCTCTCTCAACTGCGAGACATTACCTTGACCGATTAAAACTCCTGCTCTTAACATTAAGAAGTAATCGCACAACTCATCCGCAATACTCAACACATGCGTTGTGAATAAGATAGCTGTTCCATCAGCTGCACGCTCTTTTAATAAATTAGTAAAATCACGAATCGCAATGGGATCTAAGCCTAAGAATGGTTCGTCAATAATTAAAATTTTTGCATCTGTAATTAATGCACAGACTACCATCACCTTTTGCTTCATTCCTTTTGAAAAATGCGTTGGGAACCAGTTTAGGTTCTTGTCAAGTCTAAACATCTTCAATAAAGGTTCCGCACGCTGCATGGCGACATCAACAGGAATGTTATATCCAAGGGCCGTCATTTCAATATGCTCTCTTAAAGTCAATTCCTCATATAAAATCGGTGTTTCTGGAATGTAAGCAATATTTTGTGCATAATCTTTATGGTTATCAATAATTGATTGGCCGTTAATCTTCACTGACCCTTGTTGTGGTTCTATCAAACCAAGAATAGTCTTTAATAACGTTGATTTTCCGGCACCATTTAATCCGATTAAACCAACGATTTCTCCAAATTTAATTGAGAAATTAACATCTTTCAATACAGGTACTTGTCTGTACCCACTAAATAAATTATCTACTTGTAGTGTCATTATACTCTCCTTTATCGAAGTAAAGTTACTTAGTCATTATATCATATCCATCCGAACTTAAGATGAACTGACAGCGACTAATTAGTTGTATGGTTTGGGTCAAGAATAATGCGCCAAATTTTTAAAGAAACATTTAACTTAGAACGCACAGAAATTTCTTCATAAGTTCCATCTGCTCCAATAACTAACACTTCATTATGCGTCGAGTTAAAACCAATGCCTTTATTTGATACATCATTAGCAATAATCCAATTCGCATTTTTCTTTCTTAATTTACCTGAAGCATACTCAGATAAATTCTCAGTTTCGGCCGCAAAGCCAATTAAAACTTGGTTCTTCTTCTCTTTACCAAGTGTTGCAAGGATATCTGGGTTCTCAGCGAAATCAAGTTGGAATGAATTATCATTACCTGCTTCTTTCTTAATCTTTTGATCCGCACGGTTAAGGACACGATAATCGCTTACTGCTGCAGCCATCACCACATAATTTGTATCTAAAAAGTATTTATTCAACTCTTGTTGCATCTCAACTGCAGAGTCCACATAAACTGCTGTAATATTATGAGGCACCTTTAAATCACGTTTAGTTGAGATTAAAGTAACGTCCGCTCCATAAAAACTTGCCGCTCTTGCCATCGCAAACCCCATCTGACCAGATGAATCGTTTGAAATGTAGCGTACAGGGTCAATTCTTTCAACTGTTCCACCGGCAGTTACCACAACTTTTTGTCCTTCAAGCCATTGTGGAGAATTATGACACATATATTGGTACTCAACCATCTCAACAATGTCTTCTACAGACGGCATACGCCCTTTTCCACTATAACCTTCAGCTAAAAATCCTTCGTCAGGTTCCATAACGACATAACCAAAAGACTCTAAGCGACTAATATTCGCTTGAGTTGCTGGATTATCAAACATTTTAGTGTTCATTGCCGGAACGATCACACGTAAATTATTTACTGCCATTAATGTACTGGACACAGCGTCATCTGAAATACCATTAGCCATCTTTCCTATTATATTCGCTGTTGCTGGTGCAACTAAAGCAAGATCTAACCAATCAGCAATATTAATATGTTGAATCGATGCAGGATCATGTTCATCAAAAGTATCTGTTAATACTGAATGTTTAGTTAATGTTTGTAAAGTTAGTGGTGTAATAAATTTCTGAGCACTTTCACTCATAACCACCCGAACGTTAGCTCCTTTTTTAATTAATTGGCGCGCTAACTCACCCATCTTATAACTGGCAATTCCGCCGGTAATAAATAAACCTATATTTACTTGACTTAGCATTATCACTCACTCCTTGTCATTATATTAATTGTAAATGATATTGGACGGACTGACTAGTCATATATACTCTTTTTGCTTTATTCTATAAAAATGTGCACATAAAAAAGACCAAGCCGAAGCTTGGTCTTAAAGTCTAATTATTTAAATTAGTTTTCTTTTTTGAATGAAGGTGCTACTAAACCAACACCAGCTAATACTGCTAATGCAGCTGCTCCAAAGATTGCGTATGATGAAGACTCACCAGTTTCTGGTAATTCTGCTTGTCCAGAACCGCTGTTAGATCCACCATTGTTAGATCCGTTTCCGTTGTTGTTGTCTTCCCCTGGAGTTTCTTCGTCTGGAGTTTCTTCGCCGTCTGAAGATTCGTCACCTGTATTTTCAGATTCAGTTGGGTCAACTACATTAGATTTCTCGTCGTCTTTTGAAGGATCTAAAACTTCTTTATCTGTTACATCAGTAGTATCTTTGATGTTTTCTAAATCAGTTTCAGCATCTTCTTTTGCTTTTTCAAAAGTATCTTTTTCATCTTGTAATTGTTCACTAGTTTTTCCATACTCAGCTTCAAATTCTTCGATTTGTTTATCAGTGAATCGTCCACCTGTGATTCCGTTTTTGATTTGCTCAGCATCAGCGTGTGCGCGTAAGCTTAATAATACTTCACGGATTGCACTTTCGTTAGAAGAGTATGCAACTTTAGCTAAACGAGAAGCTTCTTTTGCAGCTTTGTATTCTTGAGCCGCTGTGTTTTCCGCTGTTTGTGCATTAGTTAATTCTGTTGTAGCATCTGATACAGCTGTTTCAGCATTAGTTAACACAGTTTTTGCGTCAGCATCACGCTTAATTGCTTGAGTTAATACACCGTTTAAGTCTTCAAAGTACTCACCATTGTGTTCATAATAGTTAGATACACGGTCACGAGCTGCATCAACTTTTTCATCAACATCAGTATCAATTGAATCTTTTACAGCTTCTAAGTCGTATTCAGCATTTACAGCTGCGGCAGTATCAGCAGCAGCTTTTGCTGCGTTATAAGCTTCAACAGCAGTGTCATAAGCAAGTTTACGCTCAGTGTAGTCTGCAGTTCCATCATCGACAGCTCCTGGATCAGCTGGAATTAATGCCATTAATCTATTTGCTTCAGCAGCAGTGTTAGTTGCTTCTGTTTCTAAAGCAGCTTTTTCGTTTGCAGCCGCAGTTTTACGGGTAGTGCGTTCACCTTCTAATTCTTCATTGTAGTGAGCAATGATTGCGTCAATATCAACTTTTTGAGCAGCTAATGTATCACGTAACTCAACTGCAGCGTTGTGTGCTGCATCTTTAGCAGCCGCTAAATCAGTTTTAGCTCCAGCTAATTTAGCTTCAGCTTCTTGACGAGTTTTTACAGCATCGCTATAAGCAGTCTTTTTCTCAGCTTCAGTAGCCTCTTTTGCTTTTAAGTCACTTGCTAAATCAGCACGGTTTCCTGAACGTGTATTGAACTCTTCAATTGCTTTAGCAATTTTTTCTAAGTTCCACTCAGTACTTTGAACGTAATCTGGTAACTCTTGTGCTTGTACGACTGGGGCTACTACTCCACCTAATGCTAATGCTGCAGATGAAACTGCAACTAATTTAATTAATGATTTTTTCATTTATAATTTCCTCCTAATAATTCGAGATCTACTTTATAAGTTTCTCCTAAGTGACATTACAACTGGCAAGTTTAACATGCCTAAGTGATAAACTTCCCATAATTCAATTCTTTAACTTAATAAAGAATTTCTTAAGTTCATCTTAAGAAAAGTATACCAAGATTTATTTTTATCGTCAATCGATTTTACAAGTTGATACATTTTTGTAACACTTCTGTTATTATTGACATTCAACAAATCTTCACGTTCTTAAATGGCTTGAGCAATTTACTAATTGTACCTCGACATTGTTAACACGTTTCGTGCAATAATCCTTATGCCTTAAATACATTATAACTCATCTTTTAAAAAATACAACAACTAATTAAGAATTTCTTAAGACTTTAAAAATTTATCTTAATTTTGCTCATAGTAATAAAGCTCAACCTGACCTGTGGCAGCATCTTCATACGCTTCAATATTCCTCATTTCTGGATCTGTCACGCTAGTCCAAACATATCTAATTTGTTGGTTTTCATTAAAATTATGTTCTATAATTAATGGATTACCTAAAGTTTCAATTAACTTAGATATAGATATATCTTCTTTCGCAAGTTCAAACAAACCTTCAGTATTAACCGGGAAATTGTCTAATAATAAAGGAGTTCTGACATCATATATTATAGAAACTACTTTGTTAGTTTCCGAATCTATTTGAATATCTAACATACTGACTCTCTCATTTTCAATTGAATAGTAACTGAAAAATGAAGATGTTGCGGTATCAAAGTAATCTGTTGGCTCTCCAAGCAAATTAATAATCTGTTCATAATTAATAGTTAATGTATCATTCTCAATTTTCCCTAGTAGGTCATTATACCCAGTATTTATTTTTTCATAGTCTAGTAGTTTATCTTCGTTATAAGTTACCGGAGCAAAACGTGTCAAGAAATCATCCTCAATGCTTTCTATCGATTCGTCCGTAACAGACTCTTCAGCCGATTCTTCACTTGCTTCTTCAACCTCTTGATTACCTAAATCTTCTATATATGAAGCAACTGTTTCTTGCAGCTGATTTACTAATGAAGTTTCTGCTTGTTCAACAGTAGTATGACTTAAAACAAATTGATTGTCTAAAGTAATAAATTCGTATACACCTTCAGTTTCACTTGGTGTCGCAATTGTAGTGTAAGTTACATCATTTGATGATAACTGATATAAAGCAGTGACAAATAAGTTTTGAGCATATAATCCCGCATTTTCTTGATCAACCAAGCCTTGAATTGTTTCTGCACTCACAGCTTCATTTGTTGTTTGCGCAGTACTTGCTTGTAGAAGTGCTGATCCAATTAAGTTTCCAGCTTCGTCACCAATTAAGATGATTTGCGCAGGTACAGTTCCTTCTTCTTCTTCCGTTTCTTCAGAATAATTGAAGACTAATACATTTTGTCCATCTTCAGTGGTTGTTTGTTCCGGAATAGCATTACCTTCAAAGTTTGTTAAGATTTCATCAAATGTGCTTCCCATTGCAGCTGGCTCAGAAGTAATATCCTTTAATTCAAAGTCATTGATTAATGTTTGGTAATCTTCCCAAGCTAATACAAAGTTAGGATCTTCAAGAGAGGCTGCTAATAATGATTCTAAGTTCTCAACATTTGAATTGATTCCAAATTGAGTAGCGATCGGTGTTTCCGATACTTCTGTATTCGTTGATACTGGTGTTCTAGGAACCGTTCTTGGTGGAACATATGAACTTGGTGGTCCTACTGGATAAGTAGGTTGTGTAACTGTACCTTCGTCCGTTGATTCATCAGATTCATCAGATTCGTCAGATTCGTCAGATTCTTCTGATCCTTCTGATTCTTTCGACTCTTCAGATTCTTGGCTACTTTCAGATTCTTGGCTACTTTCGGATTCTTGGCTACTTTCGGATTCTTGGCTACTTTCGGATTCTCCTGGATTCTCATTGTCCCCTGGGTCAACCGAATTCCCTGGATTTTCTGTCTCACCAGAGTCTGAAGTATCCCCGTCATTTCCAGGTTCACTTGGTGCATCATTATCTCCAGTCTCACCGCCAGTATCGCCACCTGTCTCGTCCGAATTATCTGAAGGGGTCGTAATATTAGCATCCTCTCCACCTTCTTCAGCCATAACAATGGTTGCCATCGATCCAACAATTAAATTCGCACTTAGTAAACTTACAACAAGGGTCTTTAAAGATTTCTTCATCTATGTCACTCCTTCATATTATATGTAACAATTATATCATCATTTTTAAGTTAAGATAGACAAAGCAGAAGTTTAATATAAATATTTCTATATATTTATATTAAAAGTTGTACACAGCAAAAAAAGGAGGCTTTTTCAAGCCTCCTTAAATACTATTGTTTAGTCATCGAATTCAACGTTTAGGATATCTCCTGTTTCTGCATCGATTTCAATGTGTAATTTGTTATCATCATCGTCTTGATCTGGATTTTCTACACCATCAATTTCAATTTCCCAACGGACTCTTCCGTCATCGCTATCTAAGTCCCAATCAGTGATTGTTCCTTCGCCAGCCTCTTCTAAAGCAATTTCAGATGCTTCATCAATGGTGATTAAGTCTACTAAGACTAATGCTTCACCATCGTTATCATTATCGTCTTCATTATCTTCATCGCGGTCAGTAATTTCTACTGGGTCTACACTAAAGTCCACTTCGTATTCAATATTATCTTCAAATCCATGAATCGTAATTCGGTATTCTTCATTTCTTAATTCAACTTCTAACTCTTCTATTTCTGCATTAGGGTATTCTTCTTGGAATAGTACTACTGCATCATTAAGGGCTACTTGTAAGTCACTCTCTTCAGTTTGGGCTTCATCTGTACTTTCAGTACTTTCTTCTGAGCTAACTGATTCTTCAGAAGTAGATGCTTCTTGAGAATCATCTTGGGCAGACACGTGTGGCGCAACGGCAGTTAACATTAATCCGGCCATTCCTAACAATGCAAAACTTTTCAATGATTTCTTCATTATTGTATCACTCCTAATATTTTTTTGACTACAACTCTATTATATAACATTTCATTAGCAACTCAAATAAGACGCATATTATGTGCAAATTATATATTGCCATATATATGAAATTTTAAAAATATTTACGAATGTTTTTCTATCTACAGTTGCTATTTTATATAAAAAAAGCCACCGCTATGGCTTCGTTTCATAATTTCTGAATTAATTCTCTTCTTCTCCTACGATTTTAGCAATTTCTGCATCTGGCATGTCTTCAAATTTACCGAATAAGACAATTAAGAATGAAACTCCGAATGCCAGGATCATTACAATGATGCTGTTAATTAAGTTTTCAAATGATCCATCTGGGGAGATAAAGGCTGGAAGTGCAGCAATTTCTGGATTTACAAAGGAATAAGAATAGAATTCAACAATACCGGCATAAAATCTTCCGGCTAAACCGCCGATAATACTTGCGATCATTACGCGTTTATAAGGAATGGCGATACCATATAAAGCCGGTTGCGAAACTCCTAAAGCAGCTGTTACAACTGCTGTCACTGAGTATTGCTTGTAACTTGAATTATTTGATTTAATCATGACTGCTAATGCTGCACCAGCTAAAGCTAAGTTTGACTTGTCGTTGGGTGTAACATGAATAAGGCCACACAGACTGCGAATACTTGGTTTGTATTAAATACTTTTGCCGCAGGATAAGCGAGTAGGACAGGCAAGAAGTAGAGCACTGCACCCTGAGATAGTTTCTAGGATAATATATTCTGCGCGACCTTCTTGAATTAATCCGTATGTATGTAACAAGATTGTGAAGTCTTATAGAATACCAGCCGCACTTAAGGCTCCTAAGTTTGGTGCGAATATATTTTTTTAAGCATCTAGTACTTTATTCAAGATGGTCCCCTGTTTCTCGTCTTTCACGGTCGTCATAAATAATCCTCCATCAATGTTTTTATAGTGGCCACATTATATTGATTTCACTTTCAAAAATCTACCGTTTTTCTATAGTAAATGACTCTCGCTGTAAAAAAAACTCGTACTTGAATTGCCTCAAGTACGAGCTCTAAATTAAAATTCAATTATTTATCGTCCTCATATTGATCTGCGTTTACACCTTCTTCATCTGCTGGGGGATTATCGTCGTGTCGACGCATCTCATCTTCAAATTCACCCAATGGATGACCTTCTTCTTGGTCTGCATAGCCATTTGTGTCTTCTGGGCTTAGTGTATTAAAGTTTTGAGGGCTTTTATCTTCTGCTCCATACTGTTCAGGGTTTACGCCCTCTTCATCTGCTGGAGGATTATCGTCATGTCGACGCATCTCATCTTCAAATTCTCCCAGTCTCGGATCATTATTCGAACGGTTTGATACCGGACGTTTGCTGTCTCCTACTCCCATGAAATCACTGCGCCTCCCTTCAGACTCTCTTTCCAGTCTTGTTTCTTCACCTTTTAAATAATAATCTTCATCATGGTAGTCTGTGGATGAAGTCGGTGTAGCTGCTTCTTGATTTTTTTGGTAGTACTGTGAATAATCGGAAGAGTCACCTATATCTCCAGCAACGCCACCTTCTTTTCTATCCGCACGTAACTTTTCATCAGCTACTGGATCTTCTGTGTAAGTAACGTCATTTGACGATTTGTTTGCTACATCACGGTCAGTTTGCGGTTGCCTATTAAGATTTGTATAGTGGGCTTCTGCTTCTTCTGATTCTCGTGCAGTATCTCCTGCTACTTTATTACTTTCATCGTATTGAACATTTTCAGTGACAGTATATTGACGGTCGTCTGGGTCAACTTGTGAGTCTACTTGAGTGCTATCTTTTTGATGCTCTTTAGAGTAGTCAGTTTCTGCACCCATATCACCTGCGATAACTGTTGCATTTTCTGAATCAGTTGTTTCATCTGGTGTTGGATAGTCATTCCTTTGTGTGAATGTCTCTACTTGGTTGGGATCATTTTCTTCCATAACATTTACATTCGTATCCACTGAAAGTGCTTCGCCTTCATAAGTCTTCTCTACGACGACTAATATCTTGTCGTCATCAAGTTCATTTTGATAACCTTTTAAATCAACTGGGAAATTCTCATCCTCACCGTCGTCAGATCCAAAGAAATCAGCGATTCGATTCCAAAATGATCTATGGTCATCGTCATCATCATATTCTTCTAACTCAACGACACTCGCGGATTGATTTGCTTCTTCCACAACATCATCGTCTGCATAGAGTGAGATTGCACTCACAGGTATTCCGGCATCTGTTAAATTTTGAACTGCTTTATTCGCTTCTTCGATTCTGTCATAGACTGCATATACAAATTTTTCATCCATGGTAGTTCCCCCTTAAATAGTCTCTTACTTATTATAAATATTATACCGTGGTATCGTTTTCTATACAAACAATACGACAGCAAGTCATGAAAAGTCTTATCATTTCTTGCTGTCAGAATTGTTATTATTCATTTGTCATTGCGTTTTTATTCTTTCATTAAATCATAAATTTCTTGTGGGTCAATGCCAATAGCATTTGCGTAATCTTCATTAACAACGAGTTCTAAGTAGTTAGCTAACTCTACAGGTGTTGTTGCTGGGTCAAGGTCTTCATCGATAATTCTAACTAACATCTCGGCCGTTTGAACACCAAGTTCATAGTAATCTAGTCCGTAAGTTGCTAGACCGTTTTCTAAAATCATATCATTCGATCCACCGACCATTGGAATACCCGCTTCTTTTCCGATTTCTCCGACAAGTGCCATCGATGCAGCGATATAGTTATCTGTTACTAAGTAAATTCCGTCCACTTCTTCATTAACTAAGGCGTTCATTGCTTGGCTAATATCATTTGTTGATGAGATTGTCTTAATGACTGGTTCAATGTCTTGCTCTTCTAAGATTGGTACCGCGATATCGACTTGGTATTGGGCATTAATTTCACTCGAATTATAAATTAAACCAATTTTTTCTGCTTCTGGTACTAATGGGAGTAAAATTTGATTGATTTGTTGTTCAATGGGTCCAATATTTGTTGTTCCAGTTAAATTGCGTCCTGGTTCTTCTAAGGAATCCACCACGCCGGCTCCAATTGGATCCGCTACAGATGAGAATAAAATGACCTTATCTTGAGTTGTATTTGCTAAAGCTTGTGCAGATGGTGTCGCAATAGCGAATAAATAGTCACTTTCTGCTTCAATACTGCTTGCGAGTGATGGAAGTTGGCTAACTTCTGCTGCAGCGTTCACATAATTGACCGTCAAGTTTTCTCCTTCAACATAACCTAATTCTGCTAAGCCTTCAATGAAGCCTCGGTAGTTTTCATCCAATGATCCGTGGACATTGAATTGTAATATCCCGACGCTAATGGGTTCTCGGTCTTGTGCGCTGACTGTTGTTGATGAGCCGTATAGGATACTCATTAATGCTAAGCTGACAACTAATAATAGGTTAATAATTTTTTTCATGTTAATTTCTCCTTTTTGATTTGACTAAAAGCGACAAAAAAACCTAGCGAGAAATATAATCTCGCTAGGCAGGAAGAAATTAAATAGGTCCCTCAATGAAGAACGCATCTTATCTCACACTCGCAAAGATTATAATCTCTAGAATAATCTATGCGGGCTCCACACTTTTTTAGCACCTCATAGATACAAACAAACGCTTGTACGTGTTTGTATCCAATTAGGCAAGATACAAACACTATCTAAAGTTGCTAAAAAAGAAACGGTTATGTTGTGAAATAAGTTTTGAATTCATCTTTAGTCCTCCATTGATTTGTTAATTAGAATTATACAGCTTACATTAGAGTTTGTCAATCCATTTTAATCATTTTATCATTTTCATCATATTAAGTTACGCCTAATAGCGAGATACTGCTTTTTTAAGCATCTGGATCACCTTAACCTTTCTTTATAGTGTCGGTCAAAAACAATCCTTTTCACTCCCTTCAGCATGCCGTATTCAATAAGCAACACCAACCACGACCTCTTTCTAAGCCCTTGAGACACATAAAAAGCCCCTACGCACTACGTGCATAGAGACTCGTTTGGAATGTATGAATAAGTTTAGAAAGATCACAAATACTCTCAGTTCTAACTTTTCGCACTGAGGTTTTTCTTGTGTGTAATTGTGAAGTTAAATGAAGCGATAATGAATGAGTCACAAAATTCTTATGATTAGTCTTTATTAGTTTTAAAGTCATCATGAAAATCATACCCACTCTCATTGTTTGCTCATCTTTCCTTCATAAATCTATTGTATTACAACGACCTATGCTTGTAAAATAAAACACACCCTATTTTAAGTTAATTTCCCAATATTTTCCGGCCATTCAATGATTGGATTTTTCTCTCTTTCTAGGTAATCAATGACTGTTTTGCCATCTCGATCAAATTGCAGCATGCAATAATACGCATCATGATAGAAGATTAGTTTATAGCCATTCTCAAAGGCTTCGGGTAACCACTTTTGCTTTGCAGCGATAGTGTCCATAGGATAGTCATCGTAACTACTTACCCATGCTGGATTCATTGACGCTACAGTAAGGAGTAAATCTGACAGATGTAGTAGAACTTCGTCTTCTTGAGTCAATTTAACTATTGCTAAGCCATTTGAATGTCCACCTGTATGAAACATTTCTATACCTGGAATGATTTCAATCCTATCTTTGAACACTTTGACTTGTTCTTGAATGGGTTCCCAGTTTTCTTTGAGGTAGGTTCCTTTAGTACGAACGTTGGGATTTTGTACTTCTTTCCATTCGATCTCTGTCATATAAATCGTAGCATTTGGGAAGACTGATTCAAAACCCTCCTCAGTTGCGCGAGTTAAACCACTCGCATGGTCATTATGCATGTGTGTCATGAGGATGACGTCGATGTCTTTAGGTGTTAAATTTAGTTGAGACAAACTTTCAGTTAGTCTTGTTTCATTTTGAACACCGATATTACGCCAGTCTTTTTTATTGAACTTATTCGTTTCAAATCCAGCATCAATTAAGTAATTGGTGTTTTTAAATTGAATGAGGATAGGGTCTTCAACGGAATTCATTTGGTTATGATCATTGTTTGGATACTTTTTAGACCAGACGGCTTTAGGCACCGGTCCGAACATGTTCCCTGCATCATTCAGTGTTGAAGTTGATTCTAACCAAGTCAGCGTCATATCATGGAATTTTAATGTATTCATATATTCACCTTTCTATGTAACTGTTTTCATAATCATTGTAGCATAAGTTCTGTGGCCTCTCCTTAATTTTTACTTATAGTGGCTATTATTTACGTTAAACCTTTGTTGTCTTCAAAGGCTTTTTAATGTAAACTATATAACGCTGTTTAGATGATGACTGAATAGTACTATGGCACTTCAGCAGAATATGCTCCTGTCCTTTGGCCGTAGTTATTACTAGCATAGCAATGCTATGACTATAAAGGAGATTGATAAAAAATGGGAAATAATCATCATGTCGATAGTTACTCTAGTTTTGATACACAAGGTTTAGTTAAGGCTGGCTTAGTGACTGCATTATATGTTGTCATTACCATGTTCGTTGCTCCAGTGGCTTATGGACCCATTCAGTTTAGAATTTCAGAAGGTTTAAACTTTATGGGACTTTATAATAAACGCTACATCGCTTCAATTACTTTGGGGGTATTCATCGTGAATGCCATGCAATCTACGATTGTTGATGTGGTTGTTGGGAGTTTCCATACACTCGTTTCATTAATTTTAGCACGTTACTTAGGTAATTTAGCGGTGAAAGCTTTTGGTAAGAAAGTTAAAGACCCAATGATTATTCGTTACGGCGTGATGACTCTTGTCTTTACATTTACAATGTTCATTATCGCGGCTATGTTAATGTATATGGGCTTTTCGGACTTCTTCTGGGAAACTTATGCCTTCTTAGCTTTATCAGAGTTTATCGTGATGACCATCGGTGGATTAATTATGTATTTTTTAATTGCACCACGCATAGATTTTCATACATAATTTATAATAAAAAGCTCCCTGACATTTTACTGTCCTGGGAGCTTATTTTTTATTGCTTAATGAATACTTTTAAAAATGGAATCGCGTCTTTTACATATGTGGCAGGTTCTTCTGCATCTTGGTCATCAAACCATTCTTGTGATAGCGAGAATAATCCTGATGCGAATAAGGTTGCTATTTTGTGAATTTCTTCTTCATCGAGTGATTCAAAGTGTTTCTTCAATTGTTGTGAGTGAATGACTTTAAGTTGATCCACGACTAATTGGTTGATTGTCACAATGTATGAGCGTTGGCATTGTGTGGCCAAGCGCATGTGGAAGGAACATAACTTTTCAAAAAGAGAGACAATGTAGTCTTCATTTAATTGAACTTCACTATACTCTTCACGATTCAATTTCAGTTGGACATCTTCAAATAAAGCTTTCTCCATTAAATCATATTTGTCTAAGAAATGATTATAAAAAGTTGCTCGGTTTATTAAAGCTTCTTCAGTAATATCTTTGACTGAAATATTTTCGAAGGGTTTTCTTTCAGATAATTGTATAAATGACTCGATGATGGCTTTGCGTGTTCTAGCGACACGTGGATCTATTTTGATTCCCATATCTATCCCTCACTAACTAGTACTTTATAGTCATTTTATCATAAGTGTGATTAAAACAACACTAGGCGGGTATTCTCAAATAACAAAAGACGAGTCCTTGCGGATTCGTCTTTTGTGTTTAATTTAGAATTCTTGATACTCTGCTGGATTTTGATCTTTCTGACGGCCATCTTCATGAGACATAGAATTGATCTTAGCTACTTCACCTTCAGATAAATTGAAATCAAAGATATCAATGTTCTGACGCTGTCTTTGATAATTTCCTGATTTTGGAATGGGTAAAAATCCTCTTTGGATGTGCCAACGTAAGATGACTTGATATGCCGTTTTATTATGTGCTTGAGCGATATCTGTAATTAAATCATTCGACATCATGTCAGCCGCTCTTCCGATTGGGCTCCAAGCTTCTGTAATGATACCTTTAGATGCATCGTACTCACGTTGTGCTTCTTGATTAAAGTTTGGATGAGTTTCAACTTGGTTTACTGCTGGTAAAATACCAGTTTCTTTTTCTAAACGGTCAATGTGCTCTGGTAAGAAGTTTGATGTACCTATTGAGCGAATAAGGCCAAGTTTTTGTGCGTCAATTAATGCTTGCCAGGCTTCGACATATTTATCTTCTATTGGATTCGGCCAGTGGATTAAGTATAAGTCAATATAGTCTAGGCCAGTTCGAGCAATCGATTCTTGAATCGCAATCATTGCTTTATCATACTCATGGTAACGACCCGGTAATTTAGATGTTAATGTGATTTGATCACGGGACACCCCACTATTGCGAATGGCTTTACCTACGATTCCTTCATTTTCATAATTATACGCAGAGTCAATTAATCGGTAACCAGATTGAATCGCCGTTTCAATTTGACGCACTCCTAATTCGCCTCGTAAACCGTAAGTTCCTAAGCCAACTTTAGGAATCGCAAACCCATCATTTAAAATATAATTTTCCATCAATTACAATCACTCCTTTAACCATAATAGTATCACGAAAGCGCTGCTGTGACTAACTTTATGCGCTACTGGGAAGGGATGGTGTGTTTGCGGGACGTCGCGGGTGAGCACCACACTCTGTATTTTCAATTGCGGGACGTCGCGGGTGAGCACGACACTCCGCATTCGCATTTGCGGGACGTCGTGGGGGAGTACGACACTCCGTATTTTCAATTGCGGGACGTCGTAAGTGAGCACGACACTCCGTATTTTCAATTGCGGGACGTCGTGAGGGAGCACGACACTCCGCATTCGCATTTGCGGTACGTCGCGACACTCCACGACGCCCCGCGACCCATAAATCCCTCATAAAACAAGAAAAAACCCACCGATCTGGTGGGTTTCCTCTTTTATAACTAATCTTCTTGATCGAAATCTTTGATTTTCATCAGACGTGTAATTTCTGCCCGTTCGTTTTCGTCAAGTTTCATTTGAATAGTTTTGATTGTTTCTTCCAAGTCTGGAATTGTTCGTTCGTGTAAGGCATTTACTCGGCGTCGCGTTCTTTCGATTTCATTCGCCAATAATTGACTCGTCTTTTCAAGTTCAGCGAGTTTTAACATTTTAGGTAGAACATCACTGAATTCTTGTAAAGTTTCATCTAAGTCTGCGTTCGAGTTGATGTAACCATAGTTCAGTGACTGATCATCTTGGTCATCTGAACTGAAGTGCATTTTAGGCACCTTTACACTCATCATATTTTCCTTACGAACATCTACCGTTACATCGTATTGAGGGACTAAAGAAATCTGTTCTAAATATTCCTCATGCAGTAAAGCTTTTGCCAAGGAAAAGTTTTGCATTCCTTTTTTCAGGTGGCCCTCAACTTCTTGACGATAGGCATTGTTCTCACGAATTAATTCGATAAAACTACGCATTAACCCGTCTTGTTTGTCTTTTAAGACATCATGCCCGCGTGTTGCTAATGCTAAACGGTCTTTCAGACGAGCAAGTTCCATTCTTGTCGGATTAACGTTTAGTTGTGCCATCGCTTATCACCCTTCCTCAGTCTTTGGTAAGTACTGATCCAAGTGTTCCTCACTAATACGAGTTAATTCTGTACGTGGCAAGATACCTAATAAGTCCCAACCAATTGCTAATGTATCTTCAATTGTTCGGTTTGTGTAGTAACCTTGGTTCACGTAACGTTGTTCAAATTCATCTGCAAACTCTAAGTATTTCAAGTCACTGTCCGTTAAGGCAGAGTCCCCTAATACAGAAGCTAAACTTTTCGCTTCTTTACCTTGAGCATACGCAGAGAAAATTTGGTTCATAGTAGATGCGTGGTCCGCACGTGTCTTACCTTCCCCAATCCCGTTATCTTTCAGACGTGATAATGATGGCAAAACATCTACTGGTGGTTCAATACCTTGGTTATACAACTCACGAGATAATAAAATTTGTCCCTCAGTAATATAACCGGTTAAGTCAGGGATCGGGTGAGTGATATCATCTTCCGGCATGGTAACAATTGGAATTTGAGTCACTGATCCGTTAGAACCTTCGATACGACCTGCACGCTCATAAAGTGTCGCTAAGTTTGTGTATAAGTAACCTGGGTAACCACGACGTCCCGGCACTTCACGTCGTGCTGCTGATACTTCACGTAATGCGTTCGCGTAGTTAGTCATATCTGACATAATTACAAGCACGTGCATGTCTTTTTCAAACGCTAAATATTCAGCGGCTGTCAGAGCCATACGTGGTGTTGCGATACGTTCAATAGCTGGGTCATCCGCTAAGTTGATAAATACAACTGAACGGTCGATCGCACCAGTTTCAGTAAAGTCATTAATGAAGAATTCTGCCTCTTCGAAAGTAACCCCGATAGCTGCGAAAACAACCGCGAACTTCTCATCTGAATTGACTACCGACGCTTGACGTGCAATTTGTGCAGCCAAGTCTTGGTGAGGAAGTCCAGATCCAGAGAAGATTGGTAATTTTTGACCACGAACTAATGTGTTTAAATGGTCAATCGTTGATACTCCTGTTTGAACAAATTCGTTTGGATACAGACGTTTAACCGGGTTAATTGCTTGCCCGTTAATATCTAATGATTTCTCAGGAATTAAATCTGGTCCACCATCAGCAATTCGTCCCATACCGTCAAAACGGCGTCCAATAATATCTTCAGACACATCTAATGTTAATGGGTGTCCTAAGAAACGGATTTTTGTATCCATTTTGTTGATTCCTGCTGAACCTTCGAATAATTGAACGACAGCTTTATCGTCTTTAACTTCTAGTACTTGGCCTCGACGTGTTTCGCCGCTACCTAATTGAACATCTACAAGTTCGTCGAATTTTACTCCTTCAACGTCTTGAACCGTAATTAACGGATCGACTATTTCAGTAATACCTCTATAATCTTTTAACACGTTAGACCTCACCTCCATCTTGCATCACTTGTCTTAACGTATCATCAATCGCTTTACGAATTTCTGCGTAAGGCGCTTCTGTGTTATCTTCGATATATTTCATACGTCCGATACGCTCTCTTAAGTTAACTGTTCCATTTAAGATACTGTTAATTGAAGCTCCAAGCTCTAAAGTCTCGCGACCTTTCTCTTCAAAATAAAGAATTGTTTGTAACATTTGAGCTTGTTTCTCTAAGTCCGTAAATGTATCCACATCATCATAAGCGTTTTGTTGTAAGTAGTCTGTACGAATCATTGCGGCTGTTTGTAATTTCAAGCGGTCTGTATCTGATAAAGATTCAACCCCTACTAAACGAACAATTTCTTCTAATTCAGACTCATCTTGTAGTAAAGCACGCGTATGTTTAACCATTGAATCCCAATCGATTCCTAAACGGTTACCCATAATAATATTCATATCTGAAGAATATAATGAGTATGATGTTAACCAGTTTACTGATGGGAAGTGACGACGGCGAGCAAGCGTTGCATCTAGTCCCCAGAACACTTTCGCTACACGCATTGTGTTTTGTGTTACTGGTTCAGATGTATCTCCTCCGGGAGGTGATACCGCTCCAATCGCTGTGATGTCCCCTGTACGTTCTGGTTTACCTAAAGTTTCTACTTTACCAGCACGCTCGTAGTATTCTGCAAGTCGACTACCTAAGTAAGCTGGGTAACCTTCGTCCCCTGGCATCTCTTCTAAACGACCTGAGATTTCACGTAATGCCTCTGCCCAACGAGAAGTTGAATCCGCCATAACGGCAACAGAGTAACCCATATCACGGAAATATTCTGCGATTGTAATCCCTGTATAGATTGACGCTTCACGAGCCGCAACCGGCATATCTGATGTATTGGCAATTAAGATTGTACGGTCCATAATTGATTTACCAGTATGTGGGTCAACTAGTTCTGGGAATTCGTTAATAACCTCTGTCATCTCGTTTCCACGCTCACCACAACCGATATAAACAACGATGTCCACGTCTGCCCATTTAGCAATCTGATGTTGTACAACAGTCTTCCCTGCACCGAATGGTCCAGGAACGGTTGCTGCTCCACCTTTAACTACTGGAAATAATGTATCAATGACACGTTGTCCAGTAATTAATGGCTCATCAGGTGTACGTTTACGTGCAGTTTTACGTCCTTCACGGATTGGTGAAGATTGAATCATGTTAAATTCTTTCACTTCACCATTTTCTAATTCAACAGTGTATAAAGTATCTTCTACTTTGAATTCACCATCTTGAATTGATTTAATTGTTCCTTTTGTACCTACAGGTACCATAATTTTATGTGAGATAACATCAGTTTCAGGAACTTCACCGATGATATCTCCTGATTCGACCATGTCTCCAACTTCAACATTTTTTGTAAAATTCCAAATTGTTTCACGATCTAAAGCTGGTAAGTGAACTCCACGGTCTAAGAATGAATTATTTGATAATTCTGCTAGTTTTTGTAGTGGTCTTTGAATACCATCAAACATTCCAGCAATTAATCCAGGTCCTAATTCAACTGATAATGGTTTTCCTGTAGGTTTTACAGGCTCTCCAGGACCGACCATTGAAGTCTCTTCATAAACTTGTACGTAAACATTTTCGTTACGAATTTGGATAATTTCACCAACTAAGTTAGCGTCACCAACGTAACAAATGTCACGAATTTTTGCGTTATCTAAGCCCTTTGCGACTACCAAAGGACCAGATACTGATACGATTGTTCCAGAATCCAATAATAATACCTCCTATAGAATATTTTGACCGACGGCTTTTTGCACATTTTCTTGAACGCGCTGTAAACCGATACTTTCAGAATCACAATCACTTGGGATTAGAATGAAGGCCGGCATGAATTCATCATCATATTTTTTAATAATATCTGGTATTTGTTGTGCCAGATTTTCAGTAATAAAAATCACACCGTAATCATCTTTTATGATATCTTTGACAACTTGGCGTCCTTGTTTTGCGTCTGTTGTATAAAATACATTCATTCCTAACATCCCGAAAGCGTAAACTGTATCTTTCTCTCCTACGATAGCGATTTTATACTGCATAATCTAATCTCATCCTATCTCTAACAATATCTGATTCAATGTTATTAATTTTACCTGTTAAAACCAATCGGATATTCTTCACTTCAATCTCTTTCGCACTAATGAACGCTAAGACAGGTAACGGACCAAAAACAAGGAATCTTGCTTGTTGTAAATACGTTTCCGTTGCATTATCTATTGCTTGTTCAAAGCGTCTTAAGGAGAATTTTCCTTGATCATCCATTGCTTCAGCTACAATATCACGGTAATCAGGTGAGTCTGAAAAGACACGAATCGCATTCTCCATCCCGCCTTCAGCCACTTCAACAAAGTAATCTGTTGAAATCGCTCCTTCGTTAGTGATTGTTGCTTGTAAGTGTGTTCGACCACGATCATTGGCCATCGCTCTAAAGAATATCGACATATTTGTATTATCAATTAACTTTTCAATATAACGTGTTACGTCATGATCGGCAATCTCTTCCGATAATCGCTTCAAATGATGGACGTAAGCACGGTCTACGAAAATATCAATATCATTCAACCGAGGTGTCTCCGCAAATTCAATTCTTAGATTGTTGATGTTTTGCATATACCATTTTGGTAAAACATCCGATTGTCCTTGAGAAACCGCACGGCGAAATTCATAAATGGGATATAGCCCGATATCAATTAATGTTTGGTCAAAGTCTTTACCCGTAAGTTCTTCTTTGAATAACACTTTGATATTGTGATAAGCATAGCTTAAAGTCATTAATTCTGAAAGTACGGGACTTGGCGATTGATCCATAATCCATTGGTAAGTTTCTTTCAACTCATCCATTAACATATCGTCATACTCTCTCGTTTGAATCGCTTCTTCCATACCATCACGGTAACCGGTGTCGGCTAATACTCGAACAGCATCCTCATAGGTTTTGGCTGATAACATTCGGTCATAGTCACTTTGCTTTAGGAGATTAGTCTCTTGTACGCGAACCGTTGTATTCAACGGTCCATATGAACTATCTTGCATGTAATCCACCTCCTATGATTTTTTGAAAATTTTATCAACGATAAGTGTTTGTAAAGAACTCGCCTTCTCTTCCACTAAGTTATCGAATAAATAATTGTATTCTATACTTCCTTGGCGTAGGACAAAGCCTGCTTTGTCAGCGACTGTCTCATTAGAAACTGTCGCATTCACTTGAAGCGAGTTATTTAATAAGTCACGTGTTTTTTCACCTAAAACAATTTCGTATTGTTCAGGATTTGAATAGTCATTTAGAACACTTTTGATGAATTTTGTTGTTGTTTCAGCATCAAGTTGTTCAAATGAGTGCTTCACTTGAGCAATATAATCGCTTATAATTGCTTGCTTTGTCTCTAATATTTGGTCCCGTTTCTTTAAACTTTCACTGTTAAGCGAAATGTCTAATTGATGTTTGCTCTCTTGTTCAAGATTAAATTTACGTTTAACAAATGTTTGTTTTAGATTTTCTTTTTTAGTTTCCGTTTCGGCCGCTTGCTCTTGTTCGTAAGCGTGGACCGCTTGGTCAACCTTGGCTTGTTCTCGTTCGATAACACTCTTGGTTAATCCATTAATGTCAGCCATCTACTCACTCCTCTCTTGTCTACTTGTAAAAGCAGTAATTAAACTAATAAGAACATAAGTAGAGAAATTACGAATCCTAGAATAGCGTATGTCTCAACCATCGCTGAGAATACAATCCCTTGTGTAGAGTTTTCTGGTCTTTGTGCAATGATTTGCATACCTGCAACTGAAACGCGCCCTTGTGCTGGTCCTGAAGTCAGACCTGTGATTGCTACTGGTAAAGCACACATAACATAGTGCCATCCTGTTGAAGTATCCATTCCAGCATCTAATTGTAATAACATTAATAAACCAATTACGAATCCGTATAAACCTTGTGTCGCTGGTAATAGTTGTAAAACTAATGCTTGTCCAAATAATTCAGGTTTTTCTTTAACTAAAGCTGCAGCAGACTCCCCTGCGATACCTACACCACGTGCTGATCCAATCCCTCCAAAGACTGTCGCAATTGCTGCTCCTAATCCTCCAAATACTAGACCAATGTTTTCTCCGAATAATGTTTGTAGAAATTCCATTTTATTAATTCCTCCTATTTATTGTTATAATTTTTTTGAATCCAAACTTCTTTTTCAAGTGGGCTTAAAGGCTTGAATGCTTTTCCACCTGTTTCATAAAACTTACCAAAGAACTCAACGAATTGCAGACGCATTGAATGCACGTAAGCTCCTAAATAAGTGATGAAGATATTTAAGGCATGCAATGCCAAGAATAATAATATTCCGACTGTGAAACGTACAAACGGCGGTAACAGTCCTACGATAAGATTAAATGCCATACCAATATTCGCACCCGCAACGGCTAAGGCAGTTAAACGTGTATAACTGACGATATCACCAATCATCCCCGCTAAATCAATTAAACCAAAGGCTCCTTGTCCGAGACCAATCAGTGGGTTTTTCGCTACAATCATATTGACAACAATCATTCCAATCACATTCCCAAGTAATAGTACTAAACCAATAGTATTTAAAACAGGTATTTCAAGAATGAAGTTGATCGCTATGATTGCCCCACCAATGAGCATCAAAATTTGTTGTAGTGCATCTAAATAAGAACTACCATAATCTTTTTCTTTCAATGTTAGATAGAACTTTAATGAATAACCCACTAACAAATGAACTAAACCTAACGCAACAGAGAATATCATCACTTCAATAACTTGTGATGATAAATTCATCACACCAAATGGTAGTGAGAATCCAAAGAAACTTCCAAAAAATAAGCCAACTAGAATTGTTCCAACTGACATATAGTTAAATGATTTCAAGGTTTTTCTCATACCTGGATCTAATTCGAAAAACATAATGGGGATGAATGTTGCGATAAACAACAATAATCCGTACCCTACATCTGCACTCATTAATCCAAAGAATAACACTTGAGAAAATGAGAAAAACGGTGTTGGGTCGATTGAGTTATACTTCGGTGTTCCATATTGAAGAGTTAAAGTTTCAAAGGGTGTACTAAACGCACTATTCTTCAACTTCACTGGAACTTCATCTAAGTTATCTTCTTCAGGATCAACATCATATGTAAAGATTGCAAGGTTGTCTTCACCAATTACATGATTAATATTCACGATATTATCTGATACTTCGTCTGCATCCATCCACCCTTTAAGAATAAATAAATGAGAACTATCTAGTAATAATTGACTCGCTTTCTCACGTTCGATTAAGTTCGCATAATATTCTTGAGCTAATTTTAAATTACTCAATAATTGACGATTAGATTTGAAACGCTTCACAAGTTCGGATTGCTCTTCGATCATTCTTTTACGTGTACTTAGTACCTCTTGAAGTTCTTCTTTTGGTAACTTATCGTACTCGTAATCTAATTCAGTGAAATTCGAACGTCTGACGACTTCTTGAACATCCTCTTGATGTTCTTTAGAAAACACAATCGTGTAACCGCTTGTATCTTCAGTGTAGTATACCTCTTGAACCAATACTTCATCAGTAACGTTCATTAAGTTGTCTATGAATTCAGTTGAATCTTCAGTATCAATCGAACCAACAACGACATCAAAATGCTTAAAGTCATCAGACTGCTTAAGTGAGAAGTCTAAGTTAGTCCATTTTCTAAGAAAACGTTCCTTCTCTTCAAGTTCTGTAATCGCTTGCCTTAACTGTTCCAACTCGGAACGTTTTTCGCTAACCAGTCTTAGCAGTGACTCAAGATTCATTGAATTTACTTCTGTTTCAAGTTCTTGCAGCGAGTAAACTTTACGTTTCTCTCGCATTCGTTTGATAAAAGACGGTTGTGATCCGTATTGTTTCAGAAATTCTATTGCGTCTTCAATCTTATTTAGAGTGTAACGATTCAGTTTTGAATCTTCTGAATTCAATGATGCACCGTCAAAGAAGATATCAAGATCTGCTTCCTCCACTTCTTCAAAAGGGACGATTTCAATTCCTTTTAATTCTTGAAGGGATTCGAGTAATAATTCTTTATTCGCTTGCTCCGCGATGATTGTTACCCGCTTCATGACTGAAATTGCCATATTGACTCATAACCTCCTTTATTCCAGCTTGAATGAGTTCTCCTTTATGAGTTTGATAATCATCTTGGGCATGTCGCCGATAATTATCCACTTCATAATTCACTCTTTCACGGACTTCGGCTAATTCTTGATTTCTTTCTTGCTCCAATTCAGAAGCAACGCCATCAAGCGACTGCTCTAATTCTTTGCGATAAGTTTCAATTTTTTCTTTTTCATTTTCACGAATCGCTTCTTTTTTATCCGCTAATTCTACTTTCATAGAATCAATTAAATTTTCAGCTTCTATTACTTTTCCAATTATATCCTTGCTCAATTTTTACTCACCCCTAACATTTTTAAGTATATCATAAAAAACGTTCACACCCTAGCCCTATGCGGAAAGTTACCCCTTTTTTCTGAAAAAAGTCGCGTTCCTTCCTATTTAAATATTATTTAATTTTACTTGCTAATTTCTGTCCATTATGTGAATTATTCTGACATAGCTCTCTGAATCGACGTCATTTTGTATTTTTTAATTATACTTTTATATTTAACTAAAAATTTAATCGTATATCAGATGAATTTTCATTCATAAAAAAAGAAGCATTCTTACATGCTTCTTCAACTTCATAACTTATCTTGAATATGGAACGTCGGTTCTCATCACTACTTGTTGGCGTTCATTGTGGATTTCTGCACCAAATGGGAAGAGTGCGAGTTTCACTAATTTGAACTGTTGTAAGCCAAATGGAATCCCAATAATGGTCACACATAATATTAAGCCACTAAATAAATGCATAGCTGCGATTTCAATTCCGCCAAAAATAATCCATAAAATATTCATAAGGAAACTTCCCCCACTATTACTGTGGTAAACTTCACGTCCCATGGGCCATGCAGATAGACTCGCAATCTTAAAACATTGAATCCCAACTGGAATTCCAATAATTGTTATACACCAGAGCAAACCAATGAAGCCCCAGGTGATAAAATTAATAAAGCCTCCAAAGATAAACCAAATTAAATTACCTAAAAATTTCATATATAATCAATTCCTTTCAACTTGTACTTCCTTACAATACTAAGTATATACGAAATTCTGCCTTCTGTTATCATCCTTGAGACGTAATTTTGAAAGAATTGTTAAACAATTGCTAAATCTTCTAATGTTGAAAAGAAGTAATATATTTGCTGACGCCAGTCATGCCAATCATGGGCAACATCATGTCCCCAATAATCAAACCAGCCTGGAATTCCTTTAGCATTGAATACTTCATCTAATTTACGTGTCGCTGTGACGTGCGGCCCTTCCCAATCGCCTTGACCAACTGAGACAATGAATTGATTCTGTCGGTATTGATCTAAGAACCATGGATCAGACATATTCCACAAGAAATCAATCGGAGAATTCTCATAAGTAGCAATATCGCTACCAAATTCGCCGGTAAAGTATCTCGCATCATAAACACCACTTTGTGAGATGGTTAGTCCAATAATATCCGGGTGTCTTAAGGCAAACAGCATTGAGTGGAAGCCACCCATACTACAACCAGTCGCAATCATCTTCCCGCCCCATTGAGATTCGTGACGGACTAAGGGAATGAACTCATGCACTAAATACTTATCATACTGATTATGTGCTTTTGCCTTATCGTGTGCTGATTTACCAGTGTCATTCCAAGATTCTGAATCGATACTGCTCACAGTATAAAGATGAATTTGTCCTGATTCGATGAAACCACTTAAAGTTTCTACCATCTTAAAGTCAGCATACTCATCCTTACTCCCACCACTTGATGGGAATACAATCACTGGCGTACCGCCATGCCCATAACGGTTAAAATACATTTCACGGCCTAAATGCCCACTATAGTGACTTCTTGCTTCAAAATGCATTGTTTACGCCTCCTGTCTTTGAGCGATGGTTTTAAGCATTTCATTAATTTTCTTTTCTGATGGCGACTTCATAATAAATCCTATATCTCCCATTGCTTTAGCAAAGACGCCTGGAATGTGTACAATGTTTACTAATTCTTTACTGTACTTATCTTTAATTTCTTCATTCGTAAACTTATAATTTAAATGATTTTTTCGTGAGACATAAATCACATGATATGGTCGTGTAATTTCTGCTTCAAATCGATTATCTTTAACTAAATTTGCATATTCTTTAAAAATATCAAAATCATTCGCATAGTTGAACATATCGATTGTAGCGCCTCCGGGTGGTCGGCAGTTCACTTCTAATCCATATAAAGAACCATCTTTTAATCTAAAGAATTCAAAGTGGAAGAAACGCTCTTTTATTTCAAAGGCTTTCACACATTTTTCTCCGAATTCAGCAAGATCCTTAGGTATCTCTCGCTTAATATGGTAATACATATCTGTATCTTGGGTTACAATATCTAAGATAGGTTTATCATTGATTAAAGTAGATGAGAAGACGATATTTCCATCCCGGTCTGTTAAACCATCAAAGGTTACAATTTGTCCATCAATGAATTCTTCCATAATGTAAGGCACCTCTGGTTGTTTAACCTTAAAGAATTCATCTAGTTCTTTTTCGTTTTTGACTTTAACCGTATCGTTTGCACCAACACCAGTATCTGGTTTAATAATGACTGGATACTTTAGACTTTTAATTAGTTTTTTCGCATCGGCTTTGTCTGATATGACACGGCCTTTAGCTACGGGTATCTTTAGTTCACGAAAGACTTCTTTCATCGTTGATTTATATTTAATCAAGCGAATATTGCGATTGTTATAACCGAAGACATTGAAATCTGTCCGCAACTTTGCATCAAGTTCTAACCAGTGCTCGTTATGCGATTCGATGCGATCGATTTTACCGTATTTAAACGCAAAGTAAGCAACAGCTCTATACATTTGATCATAATCATCCATATTATCGACGCGATAATATTCTGTTAAACTATCTCTCAACGATTGACTTAAATTCTCATAAGGTTCATCTGCAATACCTAAGGTATTAATGCCTTTTTCCTTTAAACGAACTGCGAATGTTTCAAAGTTCGATGGAAAATGAGGTGAAATCATGACAAAATTTATTTTCTCGTTCATACCAATGCCTCTTTTCTAAAGTTGATTTCTCATCATTGTTATTGATTTTACTTATAAAAATTATACCATATTAATGAGAATAACTCTAATTCATTTTTAATCTTCTTGCTATATTATTTTACTGGATCGAAAGTATTGACCGTATTAAATTTAGGTGTATACTTTGGATAAATATAATATTTGGGAATGAAGGGCTCCCTTGCCTACGGGCAAAACCGTCTTAAAGACTAATGACTTCTGCATGCTTATTTGAGTGTGTAGAAGTCTTTTTTATATTATTGGAGGGATAAAATGTTAGTAAGTGTAGCGTTGATATTAGTGAGTGGCGTTGTCTTGGAGTATACTTTAAAGAAGCTAAAACTCCCTGCTTTATTAGGTTATTTAATAGCCGGAATATTATTAGGCCCTTTTGGTTTAAATCTTGTTGATTCAGATTTATTACGATTAAGTCCTGACATTCGTCAAGTCGCGTTGATTGTTATCTTAACTCGCGCAGGTTTGTCATTGGATATTAAGCGACTGTTAGAGGTGGGTCGCCCAGCTATCATGATGTGTTTTGTGCCGGCAACCGTTGAGATTATGACTTCGATGATCTTTGGACCTTTGTTTTTTGGCTTTTCTTTAATCCAATCTTTATTGATTGGTGCAATATTAGCAGCGGTCTCTCCAGCGGTAGTCGTCCCACGCATGGTAGATTTAATTCAAACGCATCGGGGTACGAAAAAGCAAGTGCCGCAAATGATATTAGCGGGTGCTTCTTTAGATGATGTCTTTGTTTTAGTTTTATTTTCAGCCTTTTTAACGATTGCTTTAGGAGGTTCTGTCTCAGCTTGGACATTTATGCAAGTGCCTGTTTCAATTATTGCAGGAATTTTTGGCGGGGCAGTCCTAGGTTATTTATTAAACTTCTTATTTGTTTACATTCAATTGAAGCGTGTATTTCAAGTTATGATCCTCTTAGCAAGTGGGATGGTATTGATGCGTTTGGAAACAGTTTTTACAGGTTTATTTTCAGGAATTCTTGCGGTCATCGCAATGAATATTATGATTCGGACTCAATCTGAAAAGTTATCTAATGACTTATCAGGTTCTTTTAACCAAGTTTGGTTTGTCGCTGAGATTTTTCTATTCTTTTTAGTCGGTGTGAGTGTCAATCCGGAAAATGCTTTGTCTTATGGATTCTTACCGATACTCTTTATCATTCTTCTCTCTGTGTCGCTTATTTATTGGTGTGAGACTTTGTTTGCTTAATACACCTTTTAATAAGAAAGAGAAGAGATTTGTACTCATGAGTTATTTACCTAAAGCAACGGTTCAAGCTGCTATTGGGAGTGTGCCTTTAGCAAACGGAATGGCTGGTGGCGAATTGATGTTAACTCTCGCAGTCTTGTCAATCTTAATTACAGCGCCAATTGGAGCCATCGGGATGGATTATTTCGCACCGAGATTATTGACAAATGACAGTGAATAAACAGTTTCGGTCGTCTGTTTTAGGTTAGAGAACATTTTCACAATATATTCCCGGATAATAGGGCTTTATTCTGTTTCATTTTAAATATAAATCTGTTACAATGAAAACAATTACAAAAATCAAAGGTGGTGGATAATTTTTGATTGAACTCGTGAATACAACGAAGCGATTTGAAGGAAAATCTGGCTCGTTTCTCGCAGTAGACAATATAAGTTTAAGCATTAAAGACCAAGAAGTTTTTGGTGTGGTCGGAGAAAGTGGTGCAGGAAAATCAACCCTTGTGCGTTTTATTAATGCTTTAGAACGCCCAGATAGTGGACATGTTTTGGTCGATAATGTTGAGGTGCTGTCTTTAAGTAAAGGAGAACTTCAATATTTCCGTAAAGATATTGGTATGATTTTCCAGCAATTTAATCTATTAAATAATAAGACCGTCGCTGCAAATGTACATTTAGCGCTTGAGATACATCCTTACGATGACCCTTTGTCGGTGGATGAAGTTCTAAGTTTTGTAGGACTCAGTGATAAAAAGGATCACTACCCTAGCCAATTATCGGGTGGTCAAAAACAACGGGTTGGTATCGCGCGTGCTTTAGTGACGCGTCCGAAAATATTATTATGTGATGAGCCAACGTCTGCTTTAGATGCGAAGATGACGGATGAGATTGTGTCGGTATTAAAACGTGCGCACGCTAAATTCAATATGACCATTGTGATTGTGACCCATGAACTTGATGTGATAAAAGCGATGTGTCACCGCACGGCTATCTTAGAGCATGGAAAATTGGTTGATGTGCTAGATATTAAAGAATCTGATTATATACCAGAAGCTAAAAGTTATCACGACCGAGTGTTGGAGGTGCTAACAGATGACTGAGTCGATTCAAATATATTTAGATCGGGTGATTGAGTTCGCACCGAGACTGATTGAGAGTTTGCAAGAATCGGGTATTATGCTGAGCTTGGCATCAGTGGCTGCTATCTTTATTGGTATTCCTTTAGGTACCTTGCTTTATTTAACCGCTCCTGGTAAGCCGAGTGAGAACCTTTGGATTTATCAGATTTGTAATATTTTCGTGAATATTGTTCGTTCGTTTCCGTTCCTACTACTTGTCGTTGCAATGCAACCCGCTATTCGTGCCTTGTATGGCCGAGCAACTGGCGATCCCATCGCAGCGTCCTTTCCAATGATGTTAATTGCAATCGCACTTTATGCTCGCTTTGTGGAGCAGTCGTTATTAGAGATTCCTAAAGGTGTCATCGAAGTGGCTGACGCTATGGGCGCTTCTACGAATCAACTCGTAACCAAATTCTTATTTGTCGAGTCGAGAAGCTCACTCATTATCGGTTTTACGACCGCCTTTGTTAGTTTTATCTCTTACTCAACGATTATGGGTGTTGTAGGAGGAGGTGGAATCGGCGACTTTGCGATCCGATACGGTTATCAGCGTTACGAGACTGATATTATGTATACGGCCATCGTAGTGATTATCATTTTTGTACAAATTATTCAATGGTTAGGTTTAAAATTAGCTAAGAAATTAGATAAACGCTAGAAGGCGTATTAAATTTAAAGGAGAATGTAAATGTTTAAAAAAAGTTTATTAGTTAGCGCGTTAGCATTATTAGTTGGAGGTTTTGCTCCAGCAGCCGAGAATGTGTCAGCTCAAGAAGAGGAAAATGTATTAAAAGTTGCTTCTCACTTACCTCCAATGACTGATGTCGTTGAAATCGCTAGTGAAGTTATTGCAGAACCATATTCAATCGAATTAGTTGAGGTTTCTGACAACATTCAATATAACGAAGCTTTATTAAATGATGAAGTCTACGCAAACTTTGCTCAACACGAGCCATTCGCTGAAATTTTTAACGAAGAGCGCGATGGAGACTTAGTTGCAATCCAACCGGTTTATAATGCAGTGGTTGGTTTCTACTCATCGGTTTACGATTCAATTGACCAAATTGAAGATGGTGCTGAAGTAGCAATTCCTTCAGATATTACAAACGAAGGTCGTGCATTATTAATTTTAGAAGATCATGATTTAATTTCTTTAAATGATGAGGCTGGTTTATTCCCAACTGTTGAAGATATTGAAGAGAATCCTCATAACTTAGAATTCACTCACATTGACTTATTAAATTTAACAGGTGCTTATGAAGATGGGATTGAATTAGTATTCAACTACCCTACTTACATCGCAAGTATTGATTTAACAACTGATGACGCATTAATCTTAGAAGACGAAGATGATAATACTTATGCAATTCAACTAGTTATTCGTGAAGGAAATCTTGATACTGACGCTACAGAAGCACTTCAAGCCGCTTTTACTTCTCCAGAAGTATTAGAATTCCTAGATGAATTAGCTGCTGAAAAACACCTTGCGCCAGCGTTTAGCTTAGATGGCGAAGAAGATGCGGATGAAGATGATGCAGAAGACGCAGATGAGGATAGTTCTGAGTCTGAAGAAGAGTCTGCTGAATAATTTGATATTTTTTACACAAGCAGTGCTTATTGAAAAATAAGTGCTGTTTTTTTGTGGTGTGGTGAGGTTGGTGTGTCCCTGACTTTTTCTCAGGGCCATATTTTTCTCATTTTTTTGAAATATAAGTCTCTGGGCTGATAGTTTTATGGTATATTTACTGTAAAATAATTATGATAACATTGAAAGGACTGATCTTATGACAGATTGGTGGAAAGATATTAAGCGCGTCCTAATGGGGCTTGCCGCTGTATTAGGTTTACTATTCATCGTATTCGTTATTAATCAATTTATATTACTTTATCAATTTCTATCCTTACTTCATCCGATACTTGCTATTATTGTATTGAGTGTCATTGGAATTGGCATTCTATATTTCATCTATTCGATGACAAAACAATTAATGAAAAGTCCGAAAGTATTAGAATTGGAAGATGATGCGACGGAAGAAAAGTATGAGGAGTACATTGACAAGACGCTCGATTTATTAAAGAAAAATCCTCGTCTGGTCAATCTTGAAGTCGATGAGGAATTGCCGAAACAAGAACAAGTAGAGTTGTATTTTAAAGAATTAGATGAATTATCGATGCCTCTTATCAAGCAAAATGCAAATGCGATTTTCCTAAGTACGGCGATTTCACAAAATGGTTCCCTAGACAGCCTCGTTGTTCTATTCTCATTACTGAGAATGGTTTGGCAAATTGCGCGAATTTATGAAACACGCCCGTCCCTTGCCAGCTTAGCCAAGTTATATATGCAAGTGGCGAGTGTTGTGTTAATGGCGCGCACCATTGAAGATGCAGATTTAATTGAGTATCAATTAGAACCACTGATTACAACCATCGTTGGTGAAAGTATTGCCTCAGCCATCCCTGGTATGGTACCCATCGCTAATCTGGTTGTGAGTTCATTAATGGAAGGTGCTGTAAACTCATTCCTGACTATGCGTGTTGGTATTATTACCCAAGATTTCCTCGGACATATTCGCCCTACCGACAAACATAATATTCGTCGCTCTGCTTCATTGCAGTCAATGAAATTTATGGGATCAATTATTAAAGACAATAGTAAAGTGGTCGTTAAGACTGTTGGCAATGCTGTTCGTAAAGCAAGTGTTGGAACAGCTAAACGTTGGTTTAACTTTGGTGAAAGTAAATAGTGTTTCAAAATAAAAAGGATTGTTGCCAACGCATAGGCAACAATCCTTTTTTAACTAATCTTGTTTCATTCCATCTTTTGTATAACTAATCACGTTTTCATCACGATTCTCGGCGATTTCTTTGGCGCGCTCTATCGCGTCTGATTTTTTATCAAAGGTGTCACTCGCTCTTTCGGCGTCAACCGTCTTCACTTTCCACTGTTCATCTTCGTAAAAGACTTCAACATCATTATCTAACAAATCCGGATCGGCGCTACTTGTATCGTGGTCATCGTCTTTTTGTGGATTTGCTTCTTTCTCAAAGGCGTCGCGTTCGCTTTGGCTTGCATTGTTGTACCAATCTTTTCCCTCATTAATCGCAATCGGGATGGCACGGTCGTCTTCATAACCACTCTCTTCGAGGGCATTCGCAATGTCGATAATTTTCTTTCTCAACAACTGTTCAAAGTTTTTCAATGAGTCTGGGTAATCTTGCATATTCCAAGGCATTGTCACCACTCCTTCTCTTTTACCCCATTATACAACTCAAAATCGCACAATCCTATTAATTGCATTTGAATGTATTTCCCAACTATAATATATAGTAAAGGGGAGATTTATATGAAAATAGCTATTATTGGTGCAACAGGGAAAGCTGGAACAGAGTTATTCAAAGAAGCAACAGGACGTGACCACGAAGTCACTGCTGTAGTTCGAAACGCTGAAAAAGCCGCAGACCTTTTAGGTTCAGATGCGAATACAATTGTGAAAGATGCCTTTGATTTGACTCGTGATGATTTACAAGGCTTTGATGTGATTGTCAATGCGTTTGCGACTGCTCCTCAAACTGCATATTTACACGTTGATTTAGCTGCAAAATTGGTTCACTTATTCCGTGAAACAACGACCACTCGCCTGTTCTTTATTCTAGGTGCTGGTAGCTTACTTGATGAAAATGATGAGTTGTTTGTCGAAACGATTCGTCAAGATCCTAATTCATCTGCCTTTATTAATGTCCCAGAAGCGCAACTTCAAGAGTTAAACTTCTTACGTGATGTAAACGATGTAAAATGGGTTGGTGTATCTCCAGGGGCTCGACTTATTGAAGGTGAGCAAACAAATTACACGTCAGGAATCGACCATATCTTACAAAATGATAATGGCGAATCAATCACAACTTACAGTACGCTTGCGAAAGCAATTATAGATGAGGTTGAAGCACCTAAGTATCATAAACAACGATTCACAGTTATTAATAAATAAATATAGAAATAACCGCCTTGAGGCTAGACCACAAGGCGGTTTTTAATTTGTGTTATAAAGCTTCTAACTTCTCCATCAGTAACAAACTTCCGAGTAAATTTGACGGAATTCCTTGATCCATCGCAACATTGGATAGAACGACAACACCAACACCTTCCGCTTTATTAAAGCCAATGTAAGAGGTGTAACCACCGGTTCCTCCGTCATGCCAAATAATATCCTCCTCTTGATTGAGCATCCATTGATAAGCAACGGCATCAATTCGAATTCCTAAATCGCCATTGTCACCTGAAGTGGCATTCACTTCTCTGAGTGGATCATGAGACGCTTGAATTTCAGCATTCGCTTCTGAAAGTTGCAAGTCCAAGTAACTTAACATGTCCTCGATGTTTGATATTAAAGCCCCTGCCGGGACATATGCTTCCGTGTCTTTTGACCAGCACCAGTTATTTCCTAATGTCGTTTCTTCCTCAAATAAATACGTCTCTTCTAGTCTTAAGTCTTCACTTAGATAATTTTCCAGTAACACAGCATAATTTTCCTCGTAAATACTTTCCAAGACCAGTCCTAATACACCGGCATTAAAATTCGAATATTGAAAAGCTTGCTCGCCTACTTTTGTCGTATTTTCAGCAACTTCTTCAAGCATCATCTCGCGGGTCACACCATGATATGGGTTAGCGCCTTGTGTTAAATTATCAATGATGATTTCATTTTCAAAGAAAGTGGGGTATCCGGATGTATGAGTCAGTAATTGTCGGATGGTTGGGTAGTCAGTATCTTCCGGTAGGTTTAAATACTCACTGATTGAGTCGTCGATGTTTAATAAACCCTCTTCAACCGCGCGAGCAACTAAAGTACCGGTAAAAGTTTTAGTGATCGAGCCGACTTCATAAGCATGTATTGGCTTTGACTCATCTATACCCTCCTTTGTATAAACTTGAAAGTCTGTTTGACCCTTTTCTATATAACCGATGGTAATAATAGCGTCGTCACTGGCATTTACGGCTTCTTCAATCACACTATCAAAGCTCGGTCGGTCTTGAGAAAGGCTAGGCACTGTTATTAATGCAGAAAGCAGAACGATAGTGGCTAGTCCCCATTTGATGAACCGTCGGTTTAATTTCATTATAATAAACTCCTCTAATTTAAGTCATTGAATCTGTCATCTATTATACTGAAACATCTTAGTATTATAACCCTTTTTGCATAAAAAAAGATTCCTGTACTGTGACAGAAATCTGAGTATTTATATTAGTCTAAGTAATTAGTTTTCGTTGAATCTAACCAAGCATAACCTAAGCCCATGATGAGTCCTCCGCCGATATAGTTAGCAACAAAGACGAGTAACCAATGCATGATAACATTACCGAATGTGAAACTGTCAATAACACCTGGATTTGTGAACATAACTAATGAGAATCCACCAAAGTTTGCAATCACGTGTTCGAAGCCAAAATAACAAAAGATAAAAATAATTGCTACGACAAATAAAATTTTAGCGCTTGTTTCCTTAATTCGAACCGATCCAATAATGGCAATATTCACTAGAATATTCGCGATGATTCCGTCGAAAAACATGGCTCCGTATGGTTTGGCTAGCTTTTTTTCAATCGCATTATACATATAATGTGTTGCCTCTAAATTGCTAAATAAAGTGGTGCGACTCAACATAAAAGCAATTGCCATACTCCCCAGTAAATTAAATAACGTACACACTAGCAAAATACCCACTGCAGACCGCGCTGGAATCGCTTTGCGGTATGTGGCATTTGTTAAAAACATCATATTAGATGTGGCTAATTCTCCATTGAGTAAGATAATCGTCACTAAGCCCCATGGGAAAAGAAGCGCATAAATGGCCCGACCAATGACTGGATCAATGCCACTAAAGTGGTTGGCAGCAATAAAGGCCACCGCTGATCCTAAGGTCAAATACATTCCTGCATACATCGCCCTCACAGCATATCTTAGAAATTCTGAACGATATAAAACCTCTTTTTTCTTAGCAACGTCATCGATATAATTATTCATCCTAATCTATCTCCCCCATAAATTTTACACTACTACTATAGCACATTTTTTATGAGATAGAAGCAATTCCATAAAAATTATTTATGAAAATTTCGAAATATTAAAAGCCACTGAGGACTTAATCACAGTTTCATATCCGTGATTCAAGTACCTAAATGACTTTCATAATATATATTAAACAATTGCAGCAACTGATTCTTCAACTTCTAAGTAGCCCATTTCAATGGCTTGTTGACGTAATTCATCTCTAAATTTTGGATGAGCAATATTAATTAATGCTTCTGTACGTTCAAAAACTGTCTTCCCTTTCAATTGTACTGCTCCATATTCTGTTACGACTGTATCAATATCATTTTTTGTCGTTGATACGGGTGATCCTGCGTGGAGAACTGGCACTATCGTTGAGATTGAATCATTCTTGGCTGTTGAATAAAGGCATATAATTCCTTTACCTGCCTTAGATAAGCGAACCCCTTTTGTAAAGTCAGATTGGCCACCTGTAGAAGAATAATAAGTATCTTGAACACGTTGAGAGTTACATTGTCCTAAGAAATCAACTTGAACACTTGAGTTAATGAAATACTTGCCAGTGACGGAAATTGTTTAGAAACGATTTGAATTACTTTTATAAAGGTGTAAAAATCCTCTGTCTCTGATTCTTGAGAAAGTAATAATCGAAAGATGTCACGCTTAAAGAAGTAATCAACATACTCTGTAGGAAATTCTTCCGTCGCATCATAATGCTTTGTTACTCGAGCTAACTCATCATTCGTGTATTGGGTAATTTCTTCTAATAAAGCATGAGACTCTTTCGACATTACACATTCTCCTTTTTTATGGTCGTTTAACGATTAAGGCAATCCCTTGCCCGCCACCGATACATAATGTAGCGAGCCCTGTTTTAGAATCACGTTTTATCATTTCGTGTAATAATGTCACAGTAATTCGTGCACCACTTGCCCCAATTGGGTGTCCTAGAGCGATTGAACCACCATTGACGTTGACAATATCTGTATCTAATTCTAATTCTTTAATCACACTTAATGCTTGTGCCGCGAAAGCTTCATTCGCTTCAATTAACTCAATGTCCTCTAAGCTCATATTTGCTTTAGCTAATACTCGGCGTGTAGCTGGGATTGGACCTGTCCCCATAATTTTTGGATCTACCCCGCCACTTGCGTAAGCGACGATTGAAGCTATTGGTGTTAAACCTAATGCTTCTGCTTTTTCTTTTGACATCAAAATAAGTATCGCAGCACCATCGTTGATTCCAGATGAATTACCTGCAGTAACAGATCCGTCTTTTGCGAAGGCTGGACGTAATTTCCCTAAAGATTCCATCGTTGATCCAAAACGTGGGAATTCATCAGTATCAACCATCACTGGTTCACCTTTACGTTGTGGAACGGCAATTGGAACGATTTCGTCTTTGAAACGTCCAGCTTTGATTGCTGCTTCTGCACGGTTTTGACTTGACACGGCTAACTCGTCTTCCATTTCACGAGTTAATCCAAATTTTTCTGCGACATTCTCAGCTGTCACACCCATATGGATATCATCAAAAGCGTCTATTAAACCATCTTTTAAGATAGTATCAACAATTTGACCGTCTCCCATACGTTTACCCCAACGTTGGTCGTTTAATACGTAGGGTGCTTGACTCATACTTTCTGTTCCACCCGCAATAACAACTTCATTGTCTCCGGCTAGGATTGATTGTGCTGCTAAAGCAACAGTTTTAAGTCCTGATCCGCACACTTTGTTCACTGTAAATGCAGGAACTTCTTTTGGAATACCTGATTTAATAGCGATTTGGCGCGCAACGTTTTGTCCTAATCCTCCACTAAGTACATTTCCTAAGATCACTTCGTTAATCTCTTGAGGGTCTAAGTTGATGTCTTTAATACTTTCTTTCACTACTTGTGTTGCTAAATCCACAGCAGAAACATTTTTGAATGCTCCCCCAAAGCTTCCGATTGGCGAACGACGTGCTGATACAATTACTACTTCTGTCATTTTGCTTCCTCCATTTTTATATATGTCTTAGTTTCATTTATTAAGCGTTTACAATTATAATTCTAATGCTTGCATCGATGAATTTCTAACATACTAAATTTATCGTTTCTATAAGCTCGACTTATATCTCATTTGAAGGGCTTATTGATACCCATTTTGTGTGTTGGGGTTTGTCGGGAAATTATAGTTTTCATAAAATTTTTGTATAGAAAATGTGGGATGGAGGTCAGTAGTTTGAGGTCATATAGTGTCACTTTTCGAGGATATTCAATCACAAAAAAATAGCATCAGCAAGATCACCTCACCAACACTATCTTAAAATTAATTATTGTTCGTCTAACTTAAATTCATTACGCGACAGGTTGATAGAAGAAGTCGAGCATATTTTCAAGCAGGATTTCTTCAACGTCGCTATAAGGTTTTTTCTTAGATCGACATAATAAGACGTTAAATGGTACGAAATCATGGAAATGCTTCACCGCAAATTCAACGCTACTCAAGAAACGATCTACTGGCTTTGGTAGGATGGTTACGATTTCATTATTACGCGTCGCTTCGATTAAATAATCCCATGAAGCAGACGTAAACATCACATCATTGGGCACATTGTTTTCGGTTAATTTACTTTTTACTTGCAAATGCGTTGTAAAAGTATCATTAAATGTCGCTAAACTATAAGGCTTTAATTGCGACCAGTTCAACAAATCATCAGAAGCTAAAGGATGGTTCACATCCATAAAGGCTGTCATTTCATTAATGTCAATCACATGTTGTTCGAAACCTTTCAGGTCTAAGTTCGTCGGTTCAATTAAAAATGCGAAATCAAGATCGTTATTAATCAACATATGTCTGAGATCATTACAGCCACCTTCGGTAACTTCAATGCGGATGTCTGGATGTTCTAACACAAAGTTTGGTAAATACGTTGAAAAGTAAACTCGCAATATTAAAGATGGAATGCCTAGTCGAATGGTTCCTTTTTGTTTAGAAGCCTCTCTTCTCACTAGCTCTTCCATCTCTATACTTTTTTGCGTAATATCTTGAGCATAGCGATATATCTTTTCTCCACTTTCAGTGAGTTCATCTAATCGTCCATTTTTTCTTTTAAATAGTTCGACTTCTTCTTCTTTTTCAAAATTTGTAATGAATTGGCTCAAAGCTGATTGACTAATGTGAATCTTCTTTGCAGCTAATGATAAATTGCAACCACATTCGACAATATTTATGAAATAATTCATTTGATTTATATCCATTCTCATAAAAATTTCAAACTCCTTTTTGCTTACATAAGATAGGTTACTTCTTTTTTAATCGCTTGTAAACGCTTATTTTTAAAAATATCATAAGCTGAGCTAATACGATGTTTAATTATTAGTAATTAGTAATTCTCGCAAAATGGTTATACTATAGTCTTGTAAGCGTTTATATACAAATTAATTTAACCAAAAAAGGAGCAATTTTTATGACAACAAAAGCAGATATCGTAAAGGAATTATATCCAGAAGATTTATATGGATATGCAGAGAAATTAACTGATGGCGAAATTGAAGTATTACAAGAAGTTCGTGAAGCTTTAGAAACTCACGTGCGTCCAGTCATCGCTGAGTACTGGGAGAAAGCTGATTTTCCATTTGAAGCATTTAAAAAAGTTAGTGATGTTGGAATTATAAATAATCCTAAGTTATATGTTGACCGTGAAGGAAAACGTAAACCAAGCGAATTATATACAGCTTTCTTATACTTAGAATTAGCCCGTTTCGATGCATCCATCGCTACTTTCTACACTGTTCACGGTGGATTATGCTACAACACGATTTTAATTGGTGGAGATGACCGTCAAATCGAAGAATTCGCACCAAAATTAGCTTCATTTGAATGGCAAGGATGCTTTGGCTTAACTGAACCAGATCACGGTTCTGATATTGCAGGTGGCTTGGCTACAACGGCTCGTCGTGAGGGAGACAACTGGATTCTTAACGGAGAAAAACGTTGGATTGGTGGCGCGGATACTGCGGATGTTATTCCAATTTTCGCACGTGACGTTGAAGATAACCGCATCAAATGTTTCATCGTTCGTAAAGGTGCCGAAGGTTATGAGGCTAACCCAATTCCACACAAAGGGTCTTTACGCGCAATCCGTAACGCACACATTAAATTAGAAGACGTTGTTGTGCCTGAAACAGACCGCTTAGCTAACATTAACGGCTTTGGTGATGTTGCGAAAATCTTAGTCTTCACTCGTGCAGATGTGTCTCATATCGTGACGGGTGTGACAGCAGGTGCTTTCATTTCAGCATTAAAATACGTCAAAGAACGCGACCAATTCGGAAGAAAATTAGGTGGCTTCCAATTAGTTCAAGAAAAATTAGCCCGTATGCAAGCAAACGTTGTTGCTAACATTGGCTACTCAGTGCGCTTAGCTGAAATACAAGAAACAGAACGTCCATCAACGTTAAATTCGTCTCTAGCAAAAATGCACAACTCACTGACAATGCGTGAAACTGTTGCAATGGCGCGTGAAGTTTGTGGTGGTAATGGTATTACCCTAGAATCTGAAGTAATGCGTTTCTTCGCAGATGCAGAAGCCATCTACACTTACGAAGGAACACATGAAGTAAACGCATTAATAGTCGGTCGTGAGTTAACAGGTTTAGGTGCATTTACATAAAATAAAAAATGAGGGGTAAATATGAATAGTCAAATAGTCCGTTTAGAAGATTTAAAGATTGGAGACAAAATAGATAATGGCTCCTATCAAATTAGTCGAGAGGAAATCATTGATTTTGCGCAAAATATGATCCTCAGTTTTATCACATTAATGAAGATAAAGCGAAGAACTACCCGTTTAAAGGTTTAATTGCAAGTGGTTGGCACACAGCATCTATTGCTATGGGGATTATAGTTCGATCATTAAACATTGAGCACGGTATGATTGGTTCGATGGTCAACCTATCTTGGCCAAATCCAACTCGACCGGATGATATTCTATACGTTAAAACTGAGATTCTGGATATCAAGCCTTCTAAATCAAAACCATATCAAGCAGTCGTAGAAGTAAACTGGATTGTAAAAAATCAAAAAGATGACATTCTTCTAAAAACAAAATCGACAACACTTATGTTCTATGAAAACCCCAGAAACCATTCGAAAAATTCTTAAGCAAAAAGTCCTAGAAAAGAGTTATCTCTTCTAGGACTTTTCCTTTAGTTAATAGTTTGGTAGGCGTTTGTATAAAGCATATTTAGTCAGACCACGTCTTGGGTAATCATTCATTGAACCTGATAATGTGTAACCTAATTTCTGATAGAAATCTAAGGCTTGATAACTCAAGGTTGATAAGGAAACAGTATGTACTCCAATCGATTCAGCATACTGCTCCATTTCCTTTAATAACCCTGTTCCAATTTGTTGACCACGATACGCTTTTTCTACAGCTAATGCATTCACATGCGCTGTCTCAAATTGTTTTGTAAAGGCGATGCCGCCTGCAAAACCAGATTCATTCACGGCTTCAATCGCATACAGTTTAGATTCTAAATTCTCATGTTCTGGATAATTTTCTAACGTATGCGCATCTATTAAGGTATCTATCTTCACAAGAGAGACCTCAGGAATTTGTGCTTGAGTGTATCTCATCGTCATAATTCATTCACCCTCCATTGAATTTGTACGCGTCGTTCAATTATTTGCCTTCAGCAAATTTTGTAATCAGTTCAATATAAATATCCACAAAGTTAAAATAAGCGTCTTTATCATTCAGTAAATTCGATGTGTCTGTGACATCACCTGTTGGTTCAGCAATAATCATTGCTTCAATGTCACCCCTGTAGCCATTTTCATGTAAATATTTTGACCCGTGTTGCGCACTTTCCTCACCCGCAGTAAATAATAAGCGTAGCGTTCCTGGAGGAAAGGCATTGGCCTCTTTAATTTCAATCATCGCAGTGACTAGTGCTATTAATCCTGCTTTCATATCCGAAGTACCGTGTCCATGTAGCTTATCGTCTTATTCACTTAAGACAAAGGGATCATGTATCCAATCAGTAGCATCTCCTTATGACACCACATCCATATGGTTTAAAATTTCCATCACGGGGCTACCGCTTCCGAATTCAGCCACTACATTGGCGCGTGCTTCATCGACTTCGATTTCATTTCTATTCACTGATTTAATCGCAAATAAATCTTTTATTAGTGATATCTTTTCTTCATTTGAAAAAAGACTCATACATTCCGCTCCTTAATGTTTTCCTTAATTAGCGTACTGTGCGCGAGGTCCCCCAATGAATTTTGGTCGAGTTCTTAAAGCAGTTACATGGGCTGAGCCTAATTTCTTAATGCTTGGGCGCACGGGTACTTGAACATGTTTAACATGCATGCCAATTGCCGTGTCTCCAATGTCTAATCCAGCTTGCGCGACAATGTGTTCGACGACAACAGGATCCCTAAAGTATTTGAAGGCTGCCACCGACGCTGCACCTCCAGCATTTAAAGCTGGTACAACAAACACTTCGTCTAAGTCAGCTTGCTTTGCAAAGGCGCGTTCAACAACAAGCGCTCTGTTCAAATGCTCGCATCCTTGAACGGCTAAATTAATTTGATGCTGGTCTAAATACTCTTTCAGTGTTGAGACAATGAGTTCGCCGACTTCTTGACTGGAATTTTTCCCAATCATGCCTCCAACAACTTCACTTGTACTACACCCTAAAACAAAAGTATTCCCTGCTTGTAATTGGGCTGCCTCTAGTACATCTTCTACAATTTGAATTAAATCATTCGTTAACTTATCAGTGTTCATTTAATTACCTTCTTTTGCTGGATTAAAACTTGTTTTCTTAAGACCTTTTAACATGGCGATCGTGACTAAACTTCCAAAAACTGTCTGAACAAGATTCCCTGGAATTGACGCCATCGCTGCTGGCCAAGTATATAGTAACATGGTTGCTAAGAAGTAGCCGACAATCATGCTCGCACTTCCAAGTACTAAGCTCATACTTAGTTTAAAGGAACTTGTTAATTTTTGATATAAATATCCAACTAACAATCCTTGAATACCATGGATGATGATTGAGAATAAAGCCCATTGAGGTGCGCCAGTTAATATATCAATAAGTCCACCACTCAATGCCCCAACCCAAAAGCCACCTGCGGGACCAAGTAAGACTGCACTTAAATATATACCCGCCTCACATAATGTAACAAATCCGTTCATTGCTGGAACCGGAATAATCACTAATAGGGAAATAGCAGTCGTTAAAGCAGTTAACAACGCGATTTTAACTAAATTATTTGTTTTAAACATTCCCATTCACCTCACTTTGTATTCTATTATTATAATACAAATTTGACCCTTTTTATACGCTTATTAGAAATTAATTAGAAACAGTCGCTTTCATTGTTCGACTGATTGTATTATTTTGTTTTGATATTTTGGAGTGGTAAAATAAAGAAAACATTAGGAGTGTATATTGTGAAAAACATTATCCCATCATTATGGTTCTCAGATAACAATTGTGAAGAAGCGCTTAATTATTATGTTTCTATTTTTCCTAATTCAGAAGTCACGTCCATCGAATATTATCCGGATGAGTCTTTAAATGAACATTTTAAAGGCATGGCTGGCAAAGTTATTAATGCTGAATTTGTATTGAATGGCCAGAAATTTATTGGTCTAGATGGCGGTCCGTATTTCCGATTTAACGAAGCAATTTCATTTACGATTGCTTGCGAAGATCAGGAGGAGATTGACTACTACTGGTCAAAAATATCTCACGTTCCAGAAAGTGAGCAATGTGGTTGGGTTAAGGATGCGTACGGTCTTTCTTGGCAAATTATCCCGAGTCACTTAAATGAATTGCAACAAACTTACGCTCAAATTTAAACCTAGATGAATACGAAGAAAATTATTATAAGCAACTTGGAAGCAGCAGTTTTGGAAAACTAAATTTTATCACTGGAGGTAACTATGCAACATCATTTAACTATTCAAGAAGCTATTTTTACTTTATCAAATTTTAATAAACAAATTGACCAACTTACTTACCGTTTCCGCTCAAATTTCTTTGGACCGGTGAAAGTGGACGGTAAGCCAATTGCCCATGATGATAAAGCTAAATCGAATGAAGAAGAATTGGTAAAATACAAACAACTGATTACCGACATAAGCGCTCTGCGTCACGCCATCGCAAAGGCAAATAATGAAATCATAGTAGAAAATCATAGTGTCACTTATCAGCTCGAATGGGTTCGTCAAACGCGTTTACTATTAACACAACTTGAGAATCTAATTCAACGCCAAGAAACACGCGTTGAGACGGGGGTTGGCGTGGTCGAATATAGTGCTTATAATGAGACATCGATTCGTGAAGACATTGACCGACTTACGAAAGAAGTTAATAAAATTTCTTCTTTAATCGATCAATCGAATGCAAACTCTATGATTTCAATTGATTTACTCACTGAGATTTAACACTTTTGGCAGAGTCTTTGTGTACTTAAAACTAGATTGAACGGTTGCGACTGACGATTAATTTAATATTACGATTAAAGTTTAACGATTAAAAACCACTGCAGCTGATAAATATAAAGACTCGATGGATTGTTTACGCAATCAAAAACTTTTTGCCGGCAGAAGTTTTGCCTTTACACGCTGGTTTATTTCTATTTTTTCAAAAGTAAAGAGGTGAAACGATGAAAAAAGTCATATTTCATGCTCACGAATTAGAGGATTGGTCAAAAGTTATTGCTAGTGCTAGAAATGCCTTAGCTGATTTAGTTAATGTTGATATAGTTATTCTTGGAAACGGACCTGCCGTACAAATTGTCAGTCACCCTGACATTGCTTCGAAAGCCGAGCCTTTATTAGAAAAAGGTGTTACTTTCGAGTTATGCGGACATGCTTTGGCTGCACAAGAATTAACACAAGAACAAGCAGAAGCGATTCACTTTACTTACGTCCCAAGCGGCGTGGTTGAACTGATTGCCCGCCAAGAAGACGGCTATGCATATATACGCGCGTAAATAACAGCCCTCCCCGTTCAGTATTGACGCTGAGTGAGGTGGGCTGGTTTTTCGTTTTGGTTGGTTGTTGGATTCGTGTCCTTGAGATTTTTTCGGGACACTAATTCACCCACTTTACAAATTATAAAACCTAACCTCTCCTAAGTATATGAAATAAACTTAACAAAACGTTTAGTACTGGTATTCCGTACCCAAGAATATAACTCATGATGCGGTAAAATCGAGTATATATTTTCACTAAATATTTTTCATAATAAACGGACACTGCATACAAAATATACAATGATAAATTGAATAAGACTAAGTTATATAATACAAGCATAACTAAAGCCACTGTCCATTGTTTATCAGCTGAAATTAAGACCGTTAAATAGCCGATGTATGGCAAAGCGCTTGTGAGCTCTGCCAAACAAGACAATACGCCAACTCCAAATAATTGAACGGCTGACAAATTCTTTGGCGTAGGATTTATTTCCTTATCCTTAATCTCTGCTTTATTATTTCTCGCTGAAAAATAGTGATAAAACGATAAATGATTAGCATCACACCTAGAACATTTAGTGTAAGCGGGATTAAAAATAGGTAGTTCGTCTGCGCTGATTCAAATTAATTTCGGATAATTTGAGCTATACCAAAGTAAAATAACAGCCCAAAAATATAAGTCAAGATTGAATGCTTACTTTTCTCGGTAGATTGTAATACAAACTGTTGTGAAATAGCAATTGGATTTAAACTTTCAACCAAACCAGCACCAATCCTAATACCTAATAATGATAAAACATATCCCTTCTTTTTTAGAAAAACAAAAAAGAATAGACATCCAATTATGTACACGTTGGCCTACGTACAAAAATGGGTTCTTGAATTTTTGGTGTTGGTGAGAGAAATCTCACTGACACCTTTTTTTGTATGTACACAAAAGCCAGTGAATTCCTATATAATAAAGTTACCATACATTACTAAAAGGAGAATTCACTTGGCTCATATGAATTATATCGCAGACTTACTAAATATTAAAGATAAACATGTTCAACTTCAAGATGACATCATGGAGGAAATGCACAAGGGGGTGCGGTGTAA
>NZ_JBGQQZ010000009.1:0-55427 GCF_045528575.1 Ruoffia sp. FAM 24228 | reverse complement strand
TTAAAGATGAGAACACAACACAAACTATCGTTGCATAGAGAGACACTTAAACATAGGAATAAAAAAAGAGCCAAGGTGACTGCGTCACCTGGCTCCTCGGTCCACCAACATCAAAAATTCATGAACCCTTTATCCAAGCGATTTAATCATTTAGATGGGGCGTTTTTAATTAAACGCTCTATTTTTTTGATTGACAAGTGTATATTGTGTATTATATGATGTAATACAGGTAATGGAGATGGAATCGAAGGGGTGAGAACATGTTAATGGAGATAGATTTATCAGCGGAAACACCGATATACCAACAAATTCGCGATCAAGTTGTGTTAGGAGTCGGCCGCGGGGATTTAAAATACGGAGAAAATTTACCAAGCGCAAGGCAACTGGCTCAAGATTTGGGCGTCAATCCAATGACGGTGAACAAGGCTTATCAAACCTTGAAGCGGGAAGGTATTATTGTAGTGGACCGTCGGGTTGGAACAAAAGTGCGAGAGAATCCAGACGATATGATTGAAAGTGAGTATTTAAACCGACTGGAAGTGACTTTGGCAGAAGGCTTAGCCAAGACGGAGGACAATCAAGCTCTTAAAGAAAAAGTCGTGTCGATGTTAGAAAATTTAATTGAAGGGAGAGAGAATCAATGATTTTAATGACGATTATTCTAATCCTAGTCTTTGTAATGATGATGAATTACGCCGTCAGTTACCAAAATTTTAAAATATTTGGCCTGTCTTTTGCGCCAGAACATGCTGAAACAGATGAAGTTAAGACATTACAACGCCAGTTTAGAGTGACTCAACTAATTATAGGAGCCGTCTTTATTGGCTTGTCATTCTTGGTGAGTTTGGATCTATTCCAAGGGTTGCGAGATTTTATGTGGATACTCATATTATTTAGTTATTTTGTCTTATCTTATGTGCCAGTATCAATTTGGCAAAGAAAATTCATGGTCTTAAAGCAGGAAAAGGGTTGGATATATGAAACACAAAAACGCGTGGTCGATATCAGTGTGACCCGAGAAAAAGGAAAAGCAGCGCCAAGTAAGAAATGGGCATGGCTCATTTGGTTACTGAGTTGGGTGCCAGTAATCATGGCATGGGTCGCTCAAAGTTCAGGAAGTTTCCTTCTGCCTTTAATCCTTGTACCGCTAACGCTCATCGTGATACCCTTGTCTTATGATATGGTGATTAGCAGTAAGACGCCGTTTGTGTCCAAAGATAGTGAAGTGACCCAAGCTTACATGCGTCATTTTGAAAGAAATAATGCGGTGAGTTACTTGGAGATGAGTTTAATGGTCAATATCTTCTTTATTGCTTTCACAGCGCTCATTCTCTTTAATCCATCGGATCTGTGGCTAATCCTATTATTGGGTGTGTTCTTACTAGCCATTGTTGCTTTAATGGCCCGAACAACTCAGAAAAATAAAGACCTCCAAGCAACATTTTTTGATCAAGCGGAATGGCAAATGCCTGAAGAAGAAGGCCAGTATAAATGGGGTGCCTACTATAATCCAAATGATTTCAGATTATTCGTGCCTAAACGTATATCCGGAATGGGTACGACAATTAATGTCGCTCATCCAGCTGGAAAGGTCATCATGGCGATCCTCGGAATCTTAGTCGTCGGTATTATTGGGCTCGTTCTGATGATGAGTCTGTCAGAATATGATGTTTCAATCCAAGCAGATACGGTTGCCGTCGAAGCACCGATGTACGGACTTGAAGTGGCCTATGACCAAATCGAATCGATTGAATTAAATGAAGGTCCGTTAGAAGGCTCACGCACAAATGGTTTTGGTGGAATGGAGAAACGCTTTGGTCATTTTAACTTAGAGGGTTACGGACCAGTAGAACTCTTCATCTATGACAGTCATCCTTACCACATCGATATTCAGTTTAATGACGGGGAGTCACCAGGGTGGTTGATCTTTAACCAAACGACGCAAGCAGAGACTGAAGCCGTGTATCAAGCATTAGTAGAACAATGGGAAATGAATCAGTAGTAAAACGAACCAAGCACTTAAAGGTGTTTGGTTTATTTTTTTAGATGTGTTTAATGCGCATTCGAATTGAAAAGGACTGCAGATTTAATCAAAAAAATACACATTAGGACGGAAAACCGAAATATTCCGACATAAGTTATAAAATTTATTTATTCAATATATTGAAATGACTTTCATTAATATGTATAATATGTGTATTAAAGCACAAAGGGGTTAAAGTATGAAGTTCGTTTGTAAGATAATGAAGTCAGCATTGATTATGGGTTTAGTATTAAGCAGTATAGTAGGTAGTTTGAACGTTAGTGCACAAGATAGCGAAACAGATGCAGAATCTGGAGCATCGGAAGTCACAGCAGACTTTACACACCCAGATGATTTAGCAGAATCATATGATGTCATAGTTATTGGTGCTGGTGGAGGAGGAATGGCTGCAGCAATTGCTGCCAAAGATGCTGGATCAAATGTGGCCATATTCGAAAAAATGCCAATATTAGGTGGAAATACTCTGAAATCATCAGCTGGAATGAATGCATCTGAATCTAAGTTCCAAGAAGCTGAAGGTATAGAAGATTCAAATGAATTGTTTTTTGAAGAGACAATGGCAGGCGGACACGATACAAACGATGAAGAGTTAGTTCATTATTTAGTAGATAATTCTGCTTCAGCAATAGAGTGGTTAGACTCTATGGGTATCACTTTAAGTAGTATTACCACTACAGGTGGTATGAGTGTACCAAGAGCACATCGTCCTGAAGCTGGATCAGCAATTGGAGGATATCTAGTGGACGGCTTACAACGAAATGTATTTGAACGTGAAATTCCAACTTTCGTAAATGCCAATGTCACTGAAATACTAGAAGAAGACGGAGTAGTCACTGGTGTCCAAGTTAATATTGAAGGTAATGAACATCAAGTGAATGCAAAAGCTGTAATTATTGCAACGGGCGGTTTTGGCGGTAACTTAGAAATGGTTACAGATAATAATCCGGATTTAGAAGGATTTGTTACGACGAATCACGAAGGAGCGACCGGAGATGGCTTAGTAATGGCCCAAGAAGTTGGCGCTCAGTTAGTAGATATGGATCAAATACAAATTCACCCAACAGTTGAGCAAGAGACTTCATATTTAATTACTGAAGCAGTACGAGGTGAAGGTGCTATTTTGGTTAATAAAGAGGGCGAGAGATTTTTTAATGAATTAGATACACGTGATGCAGTGTCACAAGCAATCTTATCTCAAACAGATTCATCTGCTTACGTAATTTTCGACCAAGCACTAAGAGGGCGAGTGAAAGCCATAGATCAGTATGAATCAATGGGCTTGGTTAAAGTTGGAGATACTATTGAGGAATTAGCTACTACTATAGAATTGGATCCAGAAGTATTGAGTCAAACTCTATCGATTTGGAATGATAGTGTAGCAAACGGAACTGATGATAACTTTGGAAGAACAACTGGTATGGAAATTGCATTAGAAGAAGCGCCTTTTTATGCAATAAAAATTGCGCCAGGAATTCACCATACAATGGGCGGGGTAAAAATTAACACAAACGCTCAAGTATTAAATGAAGCTGATGAAGCAATTACTGGTTTATATGCAGCTGGTGAAGCAAGTGGTGGTGTTCACGGATCAAATCGCATTGGCGGAAATGCTATAGCTGATATAATTATCTTTGGTCGCCAAGCAGGAGAGCAGAGTGCGTTATTTGTAAACTAAAATCCAATCTATAAAACTTAAACAAGGGGACCGACAATGATTAACTGTCAGCCCCCTTGTTTATTTGCAATTGACTCATCCAAATTATTCAGTTGGTACTTCCCCATATTCACTCAATGCAGTGGTAATAGCATTTCCTTCGTCATCAAAGATATATTCAGAAGCGATTTCACCAATTTCAGGGGCGTAGTAGTATCGTTGTACCTCACCTTCTGGCATAACCGATTCAATCACTAAGACATCATGATATGTTTCACCCTCAACTTCATGTTCAGCGAGAATATCCGTGACTGTAAACTCTAGTTCATCGCGGTAACCTCTTGTGAATGTGTCTCCAACTGCTAACTCGGCTGGGAAGAATGTCGCGACTTGCTCATCTAGGGAGTCTTCGTGATAACGGAAGTCTTCGCCTTCGTACGAATTTGGGTAGTAAGCTAATTCGATGACACCTTCTTCAGTCAATTGATAGACATAAGAGACAGTATTACCTGTATTGGCACGACTGACTTGGTAAATCCCGTCTTCATCGGGTTCATAATCTAAAGTTAAGGTAAAAGGCGCAAATTCCATGCCAACTCCTATGTGATCATAATAGGGATAGAATAAACCAGGTGCGTAGTTGCTAGTATCAACACTTTCAGTTGCTTCTTCAGCGGTTACTGCAGAGCTAAAGCCGGCAAATAGTACCGCAGCGAATAGTATTGACACCAGAATGCGTTTGAGTGCGTTCTTTTTCATATTTGGATCCCTCTTTCTAAAATGCGCTCGAGTTTGAAATTGCCACAATTCTTTGACACATCTCTCCTCCTTTTAACTAAATTCTACTATAAACAAGTCACTATCTAAAATAATATCCATTTTATAGAAATATTAAGCTTCTCTTAAGTAAGCGCATTCATTATGTGTTATAATAAATATATAAGACATACAGGAGGTGTGTAAAATGTTACATGAGTATCAACGCATATTAGTTGCGACAGATGGATCTGAAGGCGCTGAGTTGGCTTTGAATAAAGCCGTAGCAATTGCTGAACGGAATAATGCCAAACTATTTATTTTACATGTATTAGATACACGAGCAATCCAAGCGACATCAAGTTCGGATATTCATTTTAGGGATGCATTAAGAGACCTAGGTAACCGTGTGATGAGCGATGCGAAGGATTTAGCGACAGGGCGTGGCTTAACAGATGTTGAGACAATCCTTGAGATGGGATCTCCAAAATATGTCATTGCTGAAGATATTCCAAAACGCGAGAATATTGATTTAATTGTCATGGGTGCGAGAGGTATGGGTGCCGTTGAAAGATTCTTTATGGGATCTGTATCGGAAAATGTTATTCGTCATGCATCGTGTGACGTATTAGTAGTAAGACCAAAAGAAAGTGAATAAATTGACACATGATGTTGAGAAAGGATCTGAACAGTGTATTTAAATAGTCAATAATGCCTACTAGATCTAAAGATCTAGTAGGCATTTTTTTGAATTGTAACAGCACTTATAATCGAATCAGTTGCATATTTACCTCCAATTGTATTAACCTTAAGGAATAGAGATAAAACTAAATTTTAAGGAGCTATTTATGTTTTCAATAAATGGGAAAGAATTTATATGGAAGGCGTTAATGTCTTTAATGGGTATTACCCTCATCAGTTTTGGGGCTGCATTGAGCCAAACAATGAATATGGGCTTGGATCCATTCACTGCGATTAATACAGGTGCGAGTGAGTTACTTGGCTTTACTTTGGGGAATTATCAGTTATTTGTCAATGCTGCGATTTTGGCAATTATTTTGTTTTTTGACCGGAAGATTATTGGCTGGGGGACGATTTTTAACTTAGTGCTTGTTGGTTACATGATTGAATTCTTTATCAGCATGTTAGAGTCATTCATAGACCCAACTCAGTTTGCCTTTATCGTTCAGCTTTTAATTACAGTGGTCGCGATTTTAATCTTTACTTTCGGTGTCGCTTTATATATGGACGCTGATCTTGGGGTATCACCCTATGATGCGATAGCGCCAGTCATCACTGACCGCGTTTCAGCGAGTTACAAAACTGTCAGAATGATTCAAGATATAATTGTTGTAATTACTGCGTGGATTCTTGGGGGTCCAGTTGGCGTTTCAACCTTCATCACTGGTTTCCTGGCTGGTCCGTTGATTGATTTCTTTTCAAACCGTTTCACAAGGAAACTAACCGACAAAATCGAAGCACAAGCATAAAAAAGGACGCCTATCTCAGGCGTCTTTTGCTTTTAAGAAAATATATCATCTGCATTTTCTTTCTCAACTTGAACCATTGTATTCATGCGTGACAATTCACTCATTGGAATTGGATGGCCTGCTTCATTTAAAGCATCGGCGAATAACTTGTAATAACGTCCCTCGACGTCAACCACATCATCAGCGTCTTTAACCCAAATCCGTATTTTATAGATGAGTCGTCCGTGTTTGTCTTTCATCAAGCCAATAAATTCCGTCGTGTCATTAATTTGATCATCGGACTCGATGACTTGACGGTAAGTGTCTTTAAGTAACTCTTCATAGGCCGCAAAGTTAATATCTGTGGGAATCAATAAATCCAAATCAATTCGGACTGCTTCGCGCGACAGATTTGACAATTCTTGAATATTTCCATTGGGTATAAAATGATGAATCCCGTTATAATCGCGAATCACCGTAGTTCGCACCCCAATACTGTAAATGCGCCCTTCATAACCGTTAATGACGATGTGATCACCCACATCAAATTGGTGTTCAATCAAGATAAACAAACCATTCACCAAATCTGAAACTAAATCCTTCGCTCCTAAACCAACCGCCACACTCGCAATCCCAGCTCCAGCAACTAAAGTTCCCACTGGAATGCCAAGTATTGAAAGTACGCTGTAACCAACGAAGAAGTAAAATGTATAAAGAACGATATTCAGCAATAGTCGTTGAATCGTATTGTTTCTTGAAAAATTATAAAACTTAAAGCGCTTTGTGTTTTCAAAGTAAGTTGTAATAATTTTCTCAACTAACACCCGTACAAGCCATAAAGCAGCGACGGTCAATACGATCCGGAAGATAGCGCTAAGTCCATCTTCTAGCAAACCTTGAAAATCAAATGAAGAAAAAATATTATTAATCGCATTTCTTAAATAAGACATTAGTCAACTCCTTTCCTTAAATGTTTATTTGTTGGGCTTGCGGGGCGTCGTGACGAGGCGCGACGTACTGCAAGTCAATTTCCGTAGCGTCGTGCTCACTCACGACGCCCTGCAAAGCCAACTTAATTATGTTTGCCTTACATTCATTATAGGTTAAATTTAATAAGCATTTCAAATTAGACGCGTAAGTAAGTGTTCACAGTGTCTCACCTCATTATTTTCAGTTTATGTTAGAATGAAAGCAAAGAGGTGAGACAAGTGAACAATCTAAATTCAATTACACGAGGTATCAGTGCTGTTATCATCATTGGAGCATTTATTGCACAAATGAATGACCTCATATCAAGGCATATCTTCACTTCACTACTACTTTTTGCTGTTTCAATCCCACAACTCTATACTGCCTGGGAAATTTATTATAAAAACGACAAAAAATGGAACCTCACTTCAATTGCGATGACCATTCTAGGAGTGTTCTGTATTATATCAGCAGTAAGTATCTATATTATTGGTTAAAAATGACCTTGCGGTTCATCGTGACTCAGCGCGATGGACCGCAAATCTGTTTCCGTGGTGTCGTGATCGCCCACGACGTACCGCAAATTCAAATGCGTAGTGTCGAGCTCACTCACGACGTACCGCAAACGAAAATACGGAGCGTCGTGCCACCACACGACGCCCCGAAAACCAAAAAACCCACCTCAAATCATCAATTTGAGGTGGATTTCATCTATTATTTAGTCGCGCGCAATAAAAAGCGCGAGCTTTCTTGATTTTCAAAGAACATATCTGCTTCTACATTCCCAAAGCCTGCTGTCTGAACTTCTTCAGCCAACTGATTCATGTCAAAGCCGTGTCCATGACCTTGTTTACCCATTTCAATCAGTAATAATCGGCCGTCTTCATTCAACTGTTCAAGTAGCGACGCTAACAATGCTTGATAATTAGGAATGTGGTGCAAGACAAGTGACATAATTATCGTATCGACTTTTTCGGGAAGTTGAATACCTTTTTCAAAATCCATCAAGCGAACCGATGCATTGTGTGCGGATTTCTCAGCAAGTTTCAACTCGACTTGTTCCAGCATTTTCTCAGACCCGTCCACAAATAACATTGAATCCACGTCCTCAAGTAATTCCAAGCCGACTAAGCCGGTTCCGCAGCCTAAGTCGACCACTTTTTCCGAGCGCTCATCATTTAGAAAAGGGCGGATGGCTTCAGTTGCGAGCTCAGCCATTTTAATATTATTTGATGAGTCGTAATGCGATGCTAGTTGGTTAAATTTGTGTATATGATTCATTCAATTCTCTCCTTAAATGCGATTAAAATTCGCTTGACTTGCTTGGGCGATAATACCAATACCGGCCATATGACCTTGACTGGCAGAGACGATGAGCTGAGAAGGACCCGTAATTTCACCAGCAGCATAGATGCCTGGGATATTTGTCTGTCCCATCATATTCGTCACAACAAAGCCAGCTTCACTCACTTCCAGATCCAGTTGCTCAATAAATGGCATCGGGTGTTTTAATTCTGTCGTAATAAAACCTCCCGTACGCTCAAGAATCTCACCACCTTCAAAATGGACACTCTCAAGTTGCCCGTCAGAACCCTTTAATTCACGAATCGTATCTTCGATAAGTCGAATGTTATTTCCCTCTAAGAGTGCTTTTTGTTCTGAATCAAAGACCACCAATCCATTAGTAGCAACAACTAAGTCATCAGTCCAGTTGGTTAATAATTATTTCAATATTAGCCTAATGCTGTTGTCTTGCGTGCACTTCTTTTAAAATGTCTCCGATAGTCTTCTGCGCCAAAACTTCCTGCATCTTAACTTCAGCCTCAGAAATCGCATTTTCAATTAAACATTCGTGATGATGCGTACTTTCATGAGTCATCGTACAATTTAACATGGCTTCCTGTCCCTCGACAGCTTGAATAATATCTAAAAATGAACATGAATCAGGTGATCCAAGTAATTGGTAGCCGCCATTAACCCCAGGTGTTGACGTAATAAGCCCGGCTTTAGATAATTTAGTCAAAATCTTAGACAAATAGCTCGGCGACAGATGTTGGCGACTAGCCAAATCCTCAACCCGAACCGCTTCACGATCCGACTCCATAGCTAAATGAACCATCGAATGCAGGGCGTAATTCGTTGCTTTTGAATATTTCATAACATGGCCTCCTTAATTAAAGACTCAATTTGTCTGGAATTAAATATAAAGGAAATAAAAAACAAAAGCAAGAAAAAAATAATAGGAACTATAAAAATAGTTCCTGCTAAATTATAAATCTTCACTAAACTCCAACGCTTTTTCAGTGAAATAAATCATTTCCTTAGCTAAATTCCCGCGCAAATCAGAAATAGAAGCCAAGACTAGTTTCTTATCTTCCACAACTAACTTCCCATCAATAAAGACATGACTCACATTTGAAGCATTCGCAGAGTAAACCAAAGCACTGTAAACATCGAAGATTGGGAACATATTCACCGAATCAGTTTCAATTAACACAATATCAGCTTTTTTCCCAACTTCAATCGATCCGATTGAGTCTGACATCCCAATCGCTTCAGCCCCACCCAATGTAGCTAAGCGAACAATCTCTCGTGCAGGGAAGGCAGCACGGTTTCCTGTATGCGTCTTATGAAAATTCGCCACCATCCGCATTTGTGTGAATAAATCGAGCGTGTTGCCACTACTCGGTCCATCCGTCCCTAATCCGACAGCTAAACCGGCCTCTAACATTGAAGAGAGTGGTGCCACGCCTTTAGCTGATTTCGTATTCGCGCCGATACAATGCGCGACTGAAACTTGCTTTTCTTTCATTAAGGCGATATCCGAATCAGCCACGAATATACAATGAGCAGCCAAGGTTTTCTCATCTAATACGCCGAGCTGACTTAAATATTCAACGGGTGTTTGACCATACTCTTCACGGTATTTATCCATCTCAAAAGTCATTTCACTCAGGTGAATGGAGAAAGGAATATAATATTTGCGAGCCAATTCACTCGCAGCAATGAGCGACTCATCCGTATTGGTATAAGGCGCGTGAGGCGCAACTGCAGGGGTAATGCGGTCGTGATTTAACCAACGTGGAATAAAATCTTCGCTATAAGCTAAGCCACCAAATTCAATCTCACTGTCCGGACTTTTATCGATGACAGATTCGCCCAATATCGCGCGAGCATGCATTTCATCTGTTGCTACTGCAATTTCTTCTTCAAAATAATACATATCAAAAAAAGTTGTTACGCCAGCAAGTTGCATTTCTGCAATGGCATATTTAGCACTATGGTAGGCTAATTCTTTCGTCATACATTCATGTTCTAAAGGAAATAAGAAGCGCGTTAACCGGTCGGGTGTGTCGTCTCCAAGCGATCTAAAAGGAATCATTCCTACATGCGTGTGGGTATTCACCATACCTGGCATAGCTATGGCACCATTTCCGTCAATCACTGTATCGAAATCCGCCTCAGAAGGAGCTTGACTAGCGTCGCCAAAGCCCACAATTTGCGTACCGTCAATCATTAAAAAGGCGTCTTCGAATTGTGTAAATTGTGCGTCCAAGGTAATTAAATGAATGTTTTTGATTAATGTTTTCATGCTTAATCCTCCATTAATGGAATCAGTTGATGTGTATGTACATCCATCATACCAAAGTCTGTGATTTTAATTTGAGGCGACACTGGAAGGGATAACGTAGAAAAAGACATAATTTCATTTGTATTGTCATATCCTAAATGAATCATAGCCTGGCGCACCGCTTTTAAATCGCGACCAATCTCAGGTAATGCTTTATCGCTTATGATTCCACCAATCGGCAGGGGACAAGTTGCGACAACTTCTCCGCCTTGCGCAACAACATAAGCCCCATTCAGACGTAAAACTTCGCGTTGCGCCTGTAAGATATCTTCACTTGATGTTCCCATGACCATTAAATTATGATGATCATGTGCCCAAGTCGTTGCGACAGCACCTTTGTCACTCAATGCGCCTTCTACGAGCCCATAACCAACTTGTCTATTTTTCCCATATCGTTCTTGAACAATAATTAATGACAAGCCGCTACCTTCCCAATCCAAATAGCCATTCTTCACTTTAACCGGTCGCTTCACATGTTCGGTAAAGGTCCCGACAGATTGAATTTGAATCACATTACACATCACTTCAGACACATCTTCACGCACCGGAATTCGTAAATCATCGAGGGTGAGTTCAGCACAGTTAACAGACGAATAGAAGTGGCTTGGAAAGTCTAAAGCCTCTTGATCAAAAGCCAAGGCATCACCGGCTCGATGAACTAAACGGCCATCTTTATAAACGCAGTCAATCTCGAAAGTATCCAAATCATTCAACAGAATAAAGTCCGCTTTTAACCCACTCGCAATGGCACCACGGTCTTGAAAGCCCATCCGGCGCGCCGGCGTGTATGTACTCATATAAATGGCATCGACCGGGTCTAAGCCTTCCTGAATACCAAGACGCAAGTTGGCGTTCAAATGTCCCTCTAACAAGTCATCAGGCATAATATCATCAGTAATTAAAGCGACATGTTCAAAGAGCTGATGTTCATTAATTACCGCAATATTCTCTTTTGTTAGTGATTTCTTTTGCAACTCAATAAAAATCCCGCTCCCAACCTTTTCTAGTATGGATTCAGGAGATTGGTGGGTATGGTCGGCGTTTAAACCGGCATACATAAACTTAGCTAAGTCCTCACCTTCAACGCGGGGAATGTGGCCTTCGAGAGGCATGAAAGGCTTGTTCTTCTGCACTGTTTGTAGAATATTTCGAATCAGTGAATCTGGTTCAGAGGTAATACCTTTAAAGTTCATAGCTTCGCCTAAAGCAATTACTTTTGGATGTTCCAATAACTCCCTCACTTCAGCGACACCGATCATTCCGCCTGTTGTTTCGCGTTCGGGAACCGTCGACGGAACCGATGAAGGAATCGCGTAGAAGATATCCATTACCGTGTCTTGTGCCATAAACGCATAGATACCTTCAATGCCAAAGACGTTCGCGATCTCATGAGAGTCCGCAACCACTGTTGTCACTCCATGAGACAGGGCAGCTCCAGAGAAGGTTGATGGGGGAATCATCGAGCTTTCAATATGCATGTGAATATCAATCAAACCTGGAACAATAAATTTATCCGAGGCATCCACAATCTCTTTCGGATTTAAATAACGCAAATCAGTCTCTTTAATATAGTAGAAACGGTCGTTAATAATCGCGATATTTTTTCTTTCAAAGCATTTTAAGAAGGCATTAAATACTTGCCCATTTTCAATGAGTAAATCAATCAATTTATTCAATCCTTTCAAGAACAATGAGAAAAAGATGAAACTTCAGGTGACTCCCCGAAATTTCATCTTTTCAAAAGTGAGCTAAAGACTATTGGTTCATCAATTCATTCCAAGTGTTAATCCACTCGTCTAAGTTCTCGTTAACAAAAGTAAAGTCAATGGCTTTGGCGCGTTGAGCAACATCACCGTAAGTTTTATTAGCAGCTGTTTCTTCGTCTAATTCAACGTCCGCATTTGTTGGGGCTTCATTTAATGAGCTGGCTGTTTGTGTTTGTAATTCTTCACTGAGTTTCCAGTTAATGAAAGCATAAGCCGCTTCTTTATTTTCTGAAGAAGCAACGACGTTTAAAGTATTGAAGTTTGCATAAGTTCCAGATTCAGGGACAATGAATTGCACATCTGGGTTTGCTTCAGAAATAATTGGGTAAGCAAAGTCACCAACAACGGCTGCAACAATTTCACCAGATTGGAAAAGGTTCGCTAAGTCAGATGATTTTGTATAAGTTTTTGTAATGTTTGGTTTTAAGTCTGTTAAAGCTTGGAAAGCCGCTTCACCATTATCAGTTGTAATATCAACACCTGCGTGATCACTTGCAACGTGTAACATCGCTGGACCAAACGTTGTTGTAATATCTGGAATCGAAATCTTACCTTCTAAAGCAGGATCCCATAAATCAGACCACTCATCGATAGTCATGCCAGCCGCTTCTTCATTGTAGATAATTCCGATACTATTCATTGTATAAGGCGCTCCAGCTGAATCCACAGCATCTTGGGCACCGTCTACTAATAAAGCTAAATTCGGTACTTTTTCTTCGTCTAAAGGCTCGAACATTCCTTCCGCAACCCCTGAAGCTGCGTTGTTTTGAGATAGTTCAATGACGTCAATGGTTGAGTGTGGGTTGTTTTGTAATTTTGTAAAGCGTTCGCTTGAATTCCCAACTTCGTGCGTAATATTAATGCCTTCTGCTTCAGTAAATGGAGCAAAGACGTCAGATTGAATCACATCTTCTGAAATCGCAAACGTCGAGACAATTAATTCACCATTATCTTGAGCAGATGCTGTGTCTGAAGTAGAAGCCGTGTCTGAATTACCACAAGCCGCAAGGACCATAACTGATGTTAAAGCTAATACAGATGTTTTAATAATTTTCATTATATATTCTCCTTTAAGAATGTTTTAAACTAAAATTAATTTTTCTGGTGTTAGATAAAGAGTAACTTGATCGCCACTTTGATACAGAGTTTGTGAGTCATCATTGACAATTAACTTACCAACCGGAGTCTCCACTTCGTATTGGTAACTTTTACCTAAGAATGTCCGAACTAAAATCTTACCAACAATTGTATTCTCTTCAGAAATTGTATGGTCAATGATTAGAATATCATCTGGGCGAATTGTTGCCTTCACTTCTGCTCGGTCTAAGTCCGCTTGAGTTGTATGAATCGCGGTACCGTTATCAGTAACGTAAGCGCCGCTTGCTTGTTTTGTAAGATTAATAAAATTCTCAAAGCCAATAAAACGAGCAACGAACTCTGTTTTAGGAGAATGATAAATCTCCTCAGGTGTTGCGTATTGTTCAATGACTCCGTTGTTCATAACAGCTACTTTATCTGAGATTGAGAAACACTCTTCTTGATCATGGGTAACAAAGACAGTTGTAATACCTAATTGTCTTTGAATTCGTTTGATTTCCATACGCATAGAGACACGTAATTTAGCGTCTAAGTTACTCAAAGGCTCATCTAGTAATAATAACTTCGGCTCAATAACTAAAGCGCGAGCTAAAGCAACCCGTTGTCTTTGCCCACCGGATAACTGTTTAGGATAACGGTCAGCAAAGTCAGCTAAGCCAGTCACTTCAAGCATGGCAGTGACTTTTTCTTTAATCGTCTGTTTGTCTACTTTTTGCATTTTTAAACCGAAGGCCACATTTTCAAAAATCGTTAAATGCGGGAACAGGGCGTAAGACTGGAAGACCATTCCGAATTGGCGTTTATGTACGGGTGTAGCAGTCAAATCTTCGTTATCCACTGTAAACTGCCCATCATTAGGATCAATTAATCCAGCAATGACACGCAAAGTTGTTGTCTTTCCACAACCCGATGGACCGAGCAGTGACACAAGTTCTCCGTTTTCGATGGAGAGGTTTAAATCTTTTAATATATCTGTCTTCCCGTCATAACTGACGCGAATGTCATTCAAATTAACAAAAGCCATTGTATTGGCGTCCTCCTTATTAAGATATTGAAGCGAGACCTAAAGTCTTCTCAATAATAATCATTAAGATAATTGTCAGTAGCATTAACAGAACAGATAATGCCGAAACTGTTGGATCATAGTTATATTCGATATAACCCATTAAGTTCGTAGGTAAGGCTGTAAAGCCCGGGCCCGTTAAAAATTGTGACACCGGTATGTTGTTGAATGAATTAATAAAGGCCAACATAAAAGCAGCGTAAATACCTGAAGTAATATTAGGTAAAACGATCTTAAAGAAGGCTTCCAAACGTGTACAACCTAAAGTCCAACTTGCTTCTTCAAGGGACATATCTAATTGCTCTAAACTTGAACCCACGACGCGAATAATGTAAGGCAAGCTAATTAAGAAATGTCCTAAAAGCAAACCAATGAAAATTGGAATTTGCATCCGAATCACAATAAACTGAAACAAAGCAAAACCAACAACCACCCCAGGAATAATCGTCGGGGACAGGAAGAAACTCTTCAACCGTGTACGACCGGGAAATTCATAACGCGACAAGGCATAAGCAGCGGGGACACCAATAATTAAGGCTAAGAGCGTCGCCAGAAATGAAATACGCAAGCTCAACCAAAAGCTCGTTAGAAAGCCACCCGTTGTAAAGACATTCGCATACCAATCTAAGGTAAAACCTTCAATCGGGAATTGAATCGTTGGCTTCTCACCAAAAGAGGTCACAATGATAATGAATAAGGGAATAAATAGAAATAGAAAAACAGGAATGACAAAGAGTTTCAAGCCAAATTGTTTACGCATTAAGATCGCCTCCTCTACGGTCAACCATATTCGCAATGGCATTAAAGACATTCATGACAAGGATCGTTGTGACAATCATAATCAAAGCAATCACGCCAGCACTTTGCCAATTACCTAAAGACATTGCTTGTTGATAGAGGAAAGTTGACATCATCATATTCTGATTCCCACCTAATAATTGTGGTGTCGTATAAGCAGTGAATGTACCGGTAAAGACTAAGATACTCCCCACAATGACACCAGGAATACTTAAGGGCCAGATTATTTTAACGAAGGCAACAAGCGGATTCGCTCCCAGTGTCTCAGCTGCTTCAATCATTTCAGTATCAATGTTCTCTAAAATTCCCACTAAAGTCGTAATCATTAATGGCAAGAAAAGATAGATTGAACCAATCACAATCGCAAACTCTGTGTACAATAACTTCAATGGTTGCGAGATCAGCCCAGTATTCAGTAAGAATTGATTCACAATCCCATTTGTACCTAAAATATTAATCCAAGCAAAACTTCTCACAACAGAATTCGTTAATAATGGAAAGAGAACGAAGCCCATCAAGAGCGAACGCCACTTCTTGCCTGTGCGAGAGATGTAATAAGCCGTTGGCAAACCTAAGATAATTGTGAATAAGGTGACGATTAAAGACAGCTTAACGGTCCGCCATAGAATACTCAAATTGAAACTACTTGAGAAAAATGACGCATAGGATTCAAAGGTAAAAGCGCCATCATAAAATGTCGGCCAAATAATGGATAACAAAGGCATGACTAGAAAGACAACTAACAATATGAATCCCGGTGTAATCACAATGTACGGGATGTGTTTAGAAGACAAAAATAATTCCTCCTTAAAAAGTAAAATACTCTACTGAAAGAGTATAACTTCTAGGGAGAATATGACAATAGATGACGAATAATCAAAAGAGCTAAAATGATGAATGTTCGTGTTTTAGATAAAGAGTAAGCCAGAGAGAATTTACTTTTATCAAATGTTAGTTTCATATTGACAGCCATCGGATTGGATGGGCTTAGTTGTCTTGGAATCTTAGAGAAAACTAAGACCTCATTCCACTTGCTATATCAGTGAATGTTCATGTATTATATAACTAACATATGATTTATTTTTCATATGAAGCGTAATCATTACACTTAACGTAAAGGAGTTGGCAGTGATGAATCAAATAAAAGAACATAATCACGAGGCTCACACTGAGCATGAACATCAACATCATGGTAAATTACCGGTTGTCTTGTATTTTATCGGGTTAATTGCTTTCTTTGTGGGGCTCTATTTCGAATTTACAAATAATAACTTACTTGCTACTAGCGCTTTCTTGGCATCAATCGTAACGGCAGGTTACCATGTCATTATGGAAGGTGTTGGCGACACCATCTCTAATACTTTGAAGTTGAAACGCTTCATGCCTAACATTCATTTCTTGATGGCGCTCGCTACTTTGGGTGCTGTTCTCATTGGCAATAGTGAAGAGGGTGCCTTATTAATTGTCATCTTTGCCGGAGCACATTTCTTAGAAAGTTATGTCGATGGGAAAAGTAAGAAGGAAATTACGAATTTACTTGAGATGAACCCCACTGAGGCACGGTTAGTGCTTGAAAATGGTGAGACACACTTAGTTTCCGTTGAAGAGGTCAAAGTGGGCGATACATTACAAGTATTAAATGGCGATCAAATTCCGACCGACGGTATTATTCTTCAAGGAACGAGTTCAGTGGATGAATCATCGATTAACGGTGAGAGTATTCCTAAAGAAAAAACGGTCGGTGATGAAGTATTTGCGAGTACGATGAATGAATCGGGTAGTTTTACAATGCAAGTGACAAAAGATAGCTCTGAGACGGTTTTTGCTAAAATTCTGGAGATGGTGAATGAATCGCAAAGTAGTCTCACGAAGACAGCGACCTTGATTCAACGTCTGGAGCCTAAATACGTTTCATTTGTTTTATTCTTATTCCCCTTTGTCATCTTGTCAGGGCCCTTCGTCTTTGATTGGACTTGGGAGATGAGTTGGTACCGTGGGATGGTGTATCTCATTGCGGTGTCACCTTGTGCACTCGCCGCCAGTGCGATTCCAACGACGTTAGCTACGATATCGAATCTGTCTAGAAAAGGTGTTCTAGTTAAAGGTGGGGAATATTTATCCAAGTTAGCGGATCTTAAGGCTGTTTCCTTTGATAAGACAGGGACATTAACTCACGGGAAACCGGAAGTGACCGACTTTGAATATGACGAGGAGCTTGATGAAGCAGAATTAATTGATGTTGTTGTATCGATGGAGAAGCAATCGAATCATCCATTAGCGTCAGCGATTATTAAGCATTTCCCAGGATCGGGCACTTTGTCTTTAGAGGTAGAGAACATTGTAGGACAAGGCTTGTCGGCAACTTACAACAATCAGCATTATCGGATTGGTAAACCAACTTCCTTTGATAAGGTTAGCCCAGAGTATAATCAACTCAAAGAACGATTAGCTCAAGAAGGAAAGACAGTGGTGTATATCGGGCGCGAAGATTGGGTGATTGGACTGATTGCCTTGATGGATGTACCTAATGAAGCTGCGCAAAGTGCGGTGGCGTACTTTAAAGAGGCGGGCATTCATACGACAATGATCACTGGAGACGCTCAGCTAACGGGCGAGGCGATTGGTCGAAAAGTTGGCGTTGATGAGGTTCAAGCGAATGTGATGCCAGAAGATAAAGCTTCGATTGTCAAAGACCAACAAGAGCGGTACGGTCTCACAGCGATGTTGGGCGATGGCGTCAATGATGCGCCGGCCTTGGTTACCGCTGATGTTGGGATTGCGATGGGTGAGGGAACCGATGTCGCGATGGACGTTGCGGATCTGGTTCTGATGCAAAATGACTTAAGTAAACTTGCCTACGCGCATCGATTGACGAAAAAGATGAATAAGATTACATGGCAAAACATTATCTTCTCGATGATTGTAGTGGTCACCTTAGTAACGTTGAACTTCTTAGGTAAGATGGATATTGGCCTAGGCGTGGTGATGCATGAAGGAAGTACGATTCTCGTGATCTTGAATGCCTTACGAATGTTGAAGAGTTTTTAAATATTTTTGTATGAAGGATCTACTAATTTATTTTGGTAGTTCTTTTTTTGGAGCTGTTGAGTATAATAGAGAGTAAAGGAGATCTGGCGATGATTCGTGGGCAGGTATTTGGCTTGGTGGGATACCACCAGGCCGGTATTTGTTTCGTATTTGTCTTCGTGCATCATTACGAAGCCAAATCCAATCCTTCACTCATTTTCTCTTCAATAATCAATCAGGGTTAATCATTTAGCAAAATCTATAATGCTTTCAAACTATAATAAAAAACTAACGATAAAAATTGCTTACGGGATGCCAATTGTATTGAATCCACAGTTTGCGATTCCATGGTTAATTACACCACCTGTTCTGGCAACAATCGCTTACTTCGCAACATCATGGGGTTGGGTACCGCCCGTATTGTTAGCAGTTCCTCGGATTACCCCACCAGGATTATATGCATATCTAGCGACGGGTGGTAGCATTGAAGCGGCCTTACTATCTCTCTTTAACATAGTGGTTGCCTCCTTTATCTACGTACCATTTGTCTTGGCGGCCAATAGAGTTCGAATCGAAGAAGACACTGAGTCTGATACGGTGAATTAAGATGAATGCAAAGTGGCAATTACTGCTTGTTGCATTAGGATTTGTCCTGATCTCATTGAGTCCGACGGTACCTAATATGTATGCAAGTACTGTCAGTGGCTTAGCCTTCATTGGTTTGGGGTGGTACTTGATACGGAAGGATAGTCGGAAAAGACGTTAGAAGTTAGTTTTAGTTGAAATTTGATAGAGTTCTTCCTGTTGAGATTCGACGGGGGTAGTTTTTTGGGCTATAAAACTATCACCAAATTCCAAAACGACCTTCATACATTCCTCGCTTTCATATAGAATGATAAGTACAATGATGCAAATTAACATTATAATAGTAAGGATAAGGTGAGTGGATACTAAGATAATTAATGTGGTAGGAGCTATTCTAATAAAAGAAGGAAAGATATTATGCGCTCAACGGGGAGGAGAGAGATCCTTACCTTATTTATGGGAATTTCCTGTCGGAAAGATTGAGCAAGGTGAGACGCCTCAAGAAGCACTTCATAGAGAATTGATTGAAGAATTAAAAATCGAAGTAGTAGTGAGTGACGAGATCTTTGATGTAGCAAGTTATACCTATGATTTTGGACTGTTAACTTAACAACATTTATCTGTCATTTGGAACTTGGTGAACTAGTATTGACTGAACATGTTGCTATTAAATGGCTCGCCTCTAAAGAGATTAAAGCATTAAATTGGGCACCAGCAGATATACCAGCTGTTGAAAAACTAAGCCAACTTGATCTAAGTTTAGGTATTCAAGATGGACCTATTAGAACAATCACTTAGAAAAGCTTTATCAATCGAAAAGAAATTGGCTCGCAATATGATCCAAAGTTAATTATTAATCAACTTGAGAAAAAAGAATTTTTGTTGAATTATTTACAGGATGAGACTGAGAAATGTGTATCATTCATTTTCTCAATCTCAGTGATTGTAATGTTCGTCATATTAAATATTATTGGTGCGCTCGACTTGCCAATGGGCGTTGTGTTCCATGAAGGGTCAACCTTCTTAGTTATTTTAAACGGCTTACGATTATTGTCGGAGAGGGATGCGAAGAATTAGTAGAGATAGAAAACCACAGCTGATAAACTGTGGTTTTTCTATAGGTACTTATGGTTAACTTACCTTGTAAAATAAAATAAAACGAATTAATGCCAATAATAAGAATATTTTTCTCAAAATACCTGTAAATTAATATCAAAGTACCTTTTGGTGCAGTAACTAATTAGATGTATAATAAAGACAGATGAAATGAACGGAATCATAAACTACTACATTTTAGAAAGGATACCATATTGAAACATAATTATTATACAACGAACAAAAAATTTACCGATATTGAAAATACTGTCCTGAAGTACATCGACAATAATCAGACTATGTTAAAAGATTTGACGATTCAAAAGTTATCGGACGAAACGTTTACTTCTAAGTCGACAATTTTTCGATTAGCTAAGAAGCTTGGATTCGATGGATTTACAGATATGATTTATCACTTGAGTCGTCAGCAAGTTAAGACGGTGGACGGCGAAGTGGATACTTATATTGGTGACTTATCAACGAGTATTCAGAAGATATTTATACAAAATGAAAAAAATTTACTAGATTTTGTCGAGCGGACAAAAAAAGATGACCGTTCACTTTACATTATTGGAACAGGATATTCAGGGATTATCGGAGAGTATTTATATAAGAAAATACTTGGGCAAGGCGAGCTGGTTTATTACTCTAATGGAGCGGATACAAATGCTTTATTTCTCAATAATTTACATCGTATTTCAGATATTATATGTGTTTCAAAAAGTGGCGAAACAGATCTCGTGAATACTAAAGCTGAGATTGCGAAAGAGAAAGGTATAGGTGTTATTTCATTTACCCACTCCAGTGATAATTCACTCGCAAATCTATCAGATATTGCTTTTACGATTGATGACAATCAGTTTTTGGATCGAAATAATATTAACTCCACCCAATTTTATTCGATGTTATTACTCTATTTAGAGTATCTTATTGAAAAGTCTTTCTAAATTATAGAAAAACTTTTCTTTTTTTTGGAAAAAATTCCTAAGAAGCCCTTTCCTATGTTAATGAAAGCGTTTTGATGGTAGAGTATTTTTACAAACAAAAAGGAGGTTCATGTATGAACAAAGGGCAAAGTATAATGGATGTCATGCAACGTTTTTCAAAAGCGATGTTCATTCCCGTCTTGATTCTACCGATAGCTGGTTTGTTGATTGCGATTGGGAATATCTTTACGAATCCAAATTTACTAGAGGTGGTACCATTTCTAGATAATCCATACACCGTCGGATTTGGAACGATTATATCCGGATCATTAGTAACAATTCTACAGAATTTAGGTATCATATTCTGTGTCGGAATTGCGGTTGGTTTAGCTGATAATAAAAAAGGTGAAGCTGGTTTCACTGCAATGTTAGCATTTTTAGTTTTCATTAACGCTATGAACAAATTTATGGAACTTAACGGAACATTAGCTGATCCAGAAGCTTTAAGAGGAACTGGACAGAGTGTCGTTCTAGGGGTTCAAGTTTTAGACATGGGTGTATTCGCTGGGATCCTACTTGGTGTCATCATCGCATATGTATTCAACAAGTATGCAGATATTGAATTCAATAATGCTTTTAATATTTATGGTGGAACACGTTTTGCATTTATAGTCTTAATTCCCGTTGTAGTTATTTTTGCGATTGTGATGACTTACATCTGGCCGTTCTTCCAAAGTGGTATCAATTCACTTGGTGGGTGGATTCAACATGCTGGTAACTTTGGACTGTTCGTATATGGTGCTCTTGAAAGATTACTTATCCCAACAGGCTTACACCACTTAGTTTATACACCATTCTTATATTCATCACTTGGTGGGACTGAAGTAATTGGGGAAGCTGTATTCGAGGGTTCTCGTAATATTTATTATGCTGAGATGGTTGAACCGTCAATTCGTCAATTATCTGAAAGTGTTATCTGGGACGCGCGTGGTATTTCGAAGATGTTTGGTCTAATCGGAGCGTGTCTGGCAATGTACGTTACAGCAGATCCAGATAAGAAACAACGTGCGAAAGCTATTCTTATTCCGGCAGCCTTTACTTCATTTATTGCTGGAGTTACTGAACCAATTGAATTTTCATTCATGTTTATCGCACCCATTTTATATGTTGTGCATGCGGCTTTAAGTGGCTTAAGTATGGTTGTATTAAACATATTCAATGTCCGTTCAATTGGTCCTAATGGTTTTATTGATTTCTTATTAATGAACGTACCTTTAGGAATTGAAAAAACGGGCTGGCCAATGTATATCTTGGTTGGACTTGTGTTCTTTGTCATCTACTTTGTTGTCTTTAGACTCTTAATTAAAATTATGGACTTGAAGACAATCGGACGTGAGACTGAGGGAGCAGAGACAAGATTATATTCAAAAAAAGATTATTTAGATAAGCAAACGAACCTTAGCCATGAAGATGATGTAGATGTCGCTACTCAAGAACGTGGAAGCATCGGAGTTACTGTTGTTGAGTTGTTAGGTGGAAAAGATAATATCGAATCAGTCACGAATTGTTATTCAAGACTTCGAACGGTATTAAAAGATCCTGAACTTGTTGATGAAGCTGGGTTGAAAAATGAAACTCAAGCGAGTGGAGTTGTTGTCAAAGGGAACAATGTTCAAGTAGTATACGGAGTTCAAGTTGGATCAATTAGAAAGTCAGTTGATGAAGTATTAGGCTTCAGTTCAAAAGATTAGTCATTAGGAAAGGACGTCATTAAATTATGAAGAAATTCTCAGTTGTTATTGCAGGAGGCGGAAGTACATTTACGCCAGGTATTGTTAAAATGTTACTTGAAAATATCGACCGCTTCCCCTTAGAAAGATTGTATCTATATGATAATGATGAAGCGCGTCAAGCGATTTTAGGTGAAGCGATTGATATTATGTTAAAAGAAGAAGCACCAGATATTGATTTCGCTTATACGACAGATCCAGAGAAAGCTTTCACCGGTATGGATTTCTGTATGGCACACATACGAGTAGGGAAATATGCAATGCGTGAACAAGATGAAAAAATACCGTTAAAGCATGACTTAATCGGGCAAGAAACATGTGGACCGGGTGGAATGGCTTACGGTATGCGAAGTATTGGTGGCATGATTGAATTAATCGATCTAATGGAAGAATATGCACCAGATTGCTGGATGTTAAACTACTCCAACCCAGCATCAATCGTAGCAGAAGCGTGCCGCGTCTTAAAGCCGGAATCTAAAGTCTTAAATATTTGTGATATGCCAGTTGGTACGTTACGCCGTATGTCTCAAATCTTAGGCATGACACCAGACGAATTAGAAGTGGATTACTTTGGTTTAAACCACTTTGGTTGGTGGACATCAATCCGTGGAAAAGATGGAACGGATTACACAGAACAAGTTAAAGCGTATGTAAAAGAGAATGGATACTTGAACCAAGTAGAGATTGATACGCAACATACTGACCCAAGCTGGCAAGAGACACATAAAAAAGCACGTGATTTATTCGCTGTTGAGCCTCGCTTCTTGCCAAATACATACTTACAATATTACCTGTTCCCAGATGAAATGGTTGAACATTCTAATCCAGAATTCACCCGTGCAAACGAAGTAATGGCTGGACGTGAAAAAGATGTATTTGATACAGCAAAAGGGATTATTGCTGCCGGAACAGCTAAAGAAAATGGCTTCCATATTGATAGTCACGCATCTTTTATTGTGGATTTAGCGCGAGCGATCGCATTCAATACTCATGAGCGAATGCTTATGATTGTTGAAAATAATGGGGCGATTGCCAACTTCCCAGATGATGTCATGGTTGAAGTTCCATGTATTATTGGTTCAAAAGGACCAGAGCCATTAGCTCAAGGAAAGATTCCAATGTTCGAACAAGCGCTAATGTTCCAACAGGCTTCATCGGAAAAACTATTAGTTGAAGGGTTTATTGAAGGAAGTTATCAAAAAGTGTGGCAAGCTTATACATTATCTAGAACGATACCAAGTGCAACAAAAGCACGTGAAGTATTAGATGATTTAATTGTTGCCAATGGTGATTTCTGGCCAGAATTAAACTAAGGTGGTCTTTATGGAAATAACAATTATTGGATTAGGCAAGATGGGGTTATCGCTTGCTAAACAATTGAATAAGCAAGGTCAGACAATTAACGGATTCGATGTGAATCCGTTAATTTCTGACATTTATTCTGATGAACGTCTAAACTACTTAAGTAGTATCAATGACTTAAAATCAGTTCAAGATACGAAAAATTTAGTATTTCTACTTCTACCAGCAGGTGGACCAACGAAAGCAACGATTTATGAACTGTCGAGTCTTCTGAAAAAAGATGATGCGATTATTGATTTTTCGAATTCATTCTATAAAGATTCGATTGATAATTTTGAAGCACTGCGTGATTTAGGGATTAAGTACTATGATTGTGGGCTATCGGGTGGTGTTGAAGGGGCACTGAATGGGGCTTGTATGATGTTAGGTGGCCAAGCTGAGACGGACCAAGCATTACTTGATTTATTAGCCTCACTTTGCGTACCAGGCGGCTTTGAATTTTACCCCCAACCAGGAAGTGGGCATTACTTAAAGATGGTTCATAACGGGATTGAATATGGCATGATGCAAGCGATCGCTGAAGGCTTAGAACTATTACATAGTCAGAGTCACTATGACTTTGATTTAAGTCGTGTCACCAATAATTGGCGTTATGGATCAATTATTGAGTCAGCTTTAATGGATAATATTCATGAAGAGTTAACTAGAGATGAAGACTTAGCCCAATTTAATCAGAAAGTTCATGCATCTGGTGAAGCAAAATGGATGGTAAGTGAAGCCCTACAGGAGGAAGTTCCTACCCCTGTCATTTCTTTATCATTAATGAAGCGTAACGCGTCCTTGAAAGAGGTGCCCTTCTCAAATCAAGTGCTATCTGCCATGAGATTCAACTTTGGTGGGCATAAGGAATATTGAGTAAATTCATTGCGAGTATCGATGTAGGAACTACGAATATCAAGATTAATTTATTTAATGCTACATATGAAGTCATCGATACAGTTATAGCGCCTCACTTAACTATCTACAAAACGGACTCACTATTTGAGATGGATTTGGAAGAAATTTGGGGAAATATTAGAGCTGGCTTGAAAGATTTGATATCAAGAAATGCCATTAGCAACTTGGAAATCATTCTGACAACTGCAATGCATAGTGTTCAATTAATCAATCAAGATGATACCCTCTTTGGAGCTTTGGTAACTTGGGCTGATACTCGCGGGGCTGAGATGATTAAACAGTTGAGTCCTGAAATATTAGTAGAACAATATTACCGGACTGGAACGCCGAATCATAGCATGAATCCGTATTATAAATTATTGAGTATATATCAAAAAGACAAGCGGGTTGGATCATTAAAAGATATATTATTCCACCGATTGACAGGGGAATGGGTACTTGATGTAAGTAATGCCTCCAGCAGTGGATTGTTGAATTTGACGGAGTTGACTTGGGATGATAGGTCGTTAAGTGAGATTGGCCTGGGTATTAATCATCTTCCACGAATTGAAGCGGTCGATTATAATCGACCAGCTTTACCTTTACTTTTTGATGCGGAGGTGACGGTCACGATTGGAACGTCTGATGGCATCTCATCGAATTACGTATTTAGTGACTTGGATGAACTGGCCGTATTATCGATTGGCACTAGCCATGCTGTGCGTGTCATTCATTCAGAGGCCCAATTAAACGATCAATACCAAAACTTTGCCTATAATATTAAGGAAAATAAATATTTACTTGGTTTACCTAGTAACAATGGAGCAGATGTTCTATCTTGGACCAATAAAGTCTTCAATAGTAGTTTTGAAGAGTTGGATGCAATTGCAGCCAAACGGCCGCATACAGAAAGTATCTTTGTACCGTATTTAAACGGTGAGCGAGCACCTACTTGGGATGAGGCGGCAACAGGAAACTTACTGGCTTTAACACGAACAAGTTCGAGAGAATCTGTATTATTCTCGGTTATTCTAGGAATGTTGTTTAATATTAAGCACAATGTGAGTATCTTGGAAGAACTTGCTGATTTTAACGCCATTGGTTTAGTGGGAGGAATTACAAAGCTCGAAGCATTCCCACAATTAATTGCCGATATCTTAGGCTATAAATTATACATTCCACTGATAGAAAATGCAGAAACACTGGGAAGTATTGCGGCTGTTAAAGAGATGGAGTTACTCAGAGAATATCGGATTGTTGAACCGCAGTCTGACAAAGACTATGATGCGATGTTTAAGAAATATATGGAAAACGTATTGATTTAGTTGAGAGTTAGATTTAGCTTTGACTATCACATAAAACCCCAGAGACTCAGGTTAATTTCGGGGGTTTTTTATGAAACGATTACTTTTGAACCCGTTATTTACAGAGAGGATATCATCTCAGGATATAGGAACCCACTCTACACGTTTGAGGTATGGACTGGGACTATGAATTCGGGTAATCAATCCATGTTAATGAAGGATCGGCCAACTCAAACGGCTATTTTACCTTAAGCAATCCAAATTTGAAAGTCATACTAGGTAATATTGTGAGGTCAATGTCTTTAATGAGAATGGGAATCTTATGTATCAAGATGTACTAGACGTTTATGAATATCGGCTAAAAGCGCTTGCGCATAAGTCAGGCTTCTTAACGCTAGAGCGTTATTTTCTCAATCAAGACTATATAGAAGGTTATACATATCCATATGTAACGGTTACGATCATTGCTACTGTAGGTTTGGGTAATGGTTACTGGGAGACAATTCAAGCTGATGGGGATGGTTATTTTTATTTAACGGTTCGGGGATATGATAATCACTATCAAACTTACGATGCTGTTGAACATCCAGAAATGAGAGAAGTTATTTTCGTTACGCCATACCCATGGACTGGATGGGAGCATAAGAATGCTGAGTGGTGATGAAATATATATTTTTAGAGGAACATCTACGAGTTGAGATAGCTTGTAGGTGTTTTTGTTTTGGAAATTCTAGATTAATATTCAAGTATATAGTTTTATCACAACTTTGTTGGGATGCGTGAGTCGATATTCAACTAAGCGGAGCGTGGCAGCTCTTCGCGATAGACTGAATCCACTAAACCAGAGCGTGGTGACACCTTACGACGCACCGTTTTTATTGATTCGGAGCTTGGCATCACCTCTCACAACGCTCCCATCTACCACTTTAAATCTTAACCAAATAACATTATTAGCGTTATCTATTACGACTAATGAGTAATGATACAGATATGGTATAATAAAGTATCAAGTATGGGGGAATGAGAATATGAAACGGGAAAGAGGTACATCATTAAATACTGAATTAATGCAAAAGCAACGTCAACAAATGAGTTTTGACCAGTTACAAGCGTTAAGAATCCTTCAAACAGCTCGTGAAGATTTAAGTCAATTATTGATGGATATATCACAAGAGAATCCCTTCATGGTTGTTGAAGATACACGAGATATGTTAGAGATTAATTCGTTAGGATTCGATAATATTCTGATTGAAGATGGTGTTAGTCAGTATGATTCATATGGTAACATGGTTAACTCATCAGATAGGCAAGATAATCACCAAGCAATGATAAATCAACTAGAGGATCAGAGACAACAATCCTTTCGAACTAATTTAATAGACCAAATCATGTGTTATCGCAAGACCCGTTTGCGAGATCTGATGATTAGGCTAGTGGATGAATTCGATGAACATGGCTTTCTTAGCAAGTCAGACGAAGCGTTACAATTGATTCTAGAGTGTGATACGATTGAGTTACTCGATGCGATCACTTTACTTCAACAATTAGAACCCGTTGGTGTTGGTGCGCGTGATTTGAGGGAATTATGGATGCTTCAAACTGAACACGACCCATCAGCTCCAGAGATAGCTTACGTTGTTTTAGAAATATACTTTAATGAGTTAGTCAATCGTGAATACCAAACGATATCTAATCATTTAAATGTTTCTATTGAGGATATATTAGAGACAGTCGCTTATTATCAAACCTTAGCGATAACGCCTGCGGTTTACTTTTATAGTGAGGAAACACAATATATTGAACCAGATGTATTTATTCAACAGAAAGAAGAGGGATACGAAGTATCTTATAATTTTCAAAACTTACCGAAATTAAGTTTTAATGATACATATTATCAAGAAATGAAAGCCATTGATGATACTGATTTGAAAGAATTTATCAAGGACAAGCGACAGCAAGTGAGAGCTGTCTCGTATAGTTTGAAACGTAGAGAAGTGACACTCGTTCAAGTTACACAAGCAATTATTGAAGCACAAGCGCTTTTTTTCAATTCAAAAGGGCATCAAGTGTCTCCATTAACGATTAAACAAATAGCTGAAAGATGTGACCTTAGTCCTTCCACAGTAAGTCGTACTATTCAAGGTAAGTATTTTTATACTGATTTTGGTACATTTGAATTGCGAAAACTCTTTACAACATCATCAGTTCAGTCAGAATCAGGTGAAGAGTTAAGTCAACAATTTATATTAAAAGAAATTCAAAAGTTAATTAATCAAGAAGACAAGCAACATCCCTTATCAGATCAGAAACTAGCGGATATTCTTCATGAGAGAGGTTACGCGATCTCACGTCGTACGGTTAATAAATATCGCAAGGAATTAGGCATCTTATCCACAACAAAAAGAAGGATTAAGTAATGGAAAAGAGTTATGAATATTTTTTATAATTTAAAGAAAGCGCTTCACTTACTTATGAGAGCAAGTTATAATATAACTGAGGGGTGATGAACGTTGAACGAATTATTGTGGAAAGAGTTTGTCATTAAAAAAGTAATTAATCCTGATGCATTACCGGATAAAATAGCTAATTCATGGGAAGTATGTCGCAAAAAGGATTTAAATCCGTTTCAAATGGTTAGTAATACAGTATTACGTTATGACCAATTATCAATGAAACAGAAGCGTCATAAACTATTAATTGATTTAGTTGAAGAAGAGATTATCAAGATATCTAAAATTTTAAATCAAAGTGAATCATTGTTTATCTTAACCGATGCAGAAGGCTATATTATTTGGAGGCAAGGGAACGCTAGAGCGATTGATCAAGCAAATAATATTGGCTTCTTTGAGGGGAGTCGGTGGAACGAGCTCGATGTGGGAACAAATGCGATATCACTCGCTATATCAAAAAGGATGAGTCAAAAGGTATCTCGTTTTGAGCACTATGCAGTTGCATCGCATGAATGGAGTTGTTTTGCATGTCCCATATTTGATGGGGATCATCTAGTAGGCATATTAGATATTTCCACCTATAAGAATAATCATATTGAACACCAAAGTGTTACACAGTTAATTGCTGAGCGAGTCATGAACCGTTTATTCCAACGTCGAATCAAGCAGCAGCAAGCTTTAATGACTTATGTAGTAGGTACTGATAATCATAGCGTGCTTTGCAATGAGCACAAGCAAGTGGTTTACTTTCCTACTGAAATGGAAAGGTATAAGCAACTATCTCTAGGTATTGATATTGAAGCTTTTTGTCATCAATATGACGGTCTGTATAATGTTGAGTCCCTTTTGTATGATCAGGAGCTGATTGGTTATAAGTATCAATTCTATACCAATAATCATACAGAAAGAAAATATTATCCAGGTGTACTATCAGAGAATAAGGCTTATCAGAATTTTTTAGAGAAAGTTTATAAGGCGGCTGAGGGTACTGTACCCGTTCATATACGAGGTGAATCAGGTTCTGGTAAGGAGATTATTGCCAAAACGATTCACTATAATAGTCCATATAAGGATGGACCATTAATTAGTCTAAATTGTGGTTCAATTAGTGAAAACTTACTAGAAAGTGAGTTGTTTGGGTATGCGGCTGGGGCATTTACCGGAGCGAGCAAGGAAGGCTATAGCGGTAAGATGCAACAAGCAGAAGGAGGCACACTCTTCTTAGACGAAGTGGACAGTATGTCTTTAAAAATGCAAGCCGCATTACTACGTGCGATTGAAGAAAAACAGGTGACACCGATTGGTAGCAATAAATCTTACACGGTTGATTTTCGAATTGTGACAGTAACTAATCAGGATTTGAAAACTGCCGTTTGTGAAGGTCGCTTTAGAGAAGATTTATACTACCGACTCTATGTCATTCCACTTCAAATACCACCTTTACGTCAACGAACAGAAGATTTACTTCCATTAATTGAATCATTCTGCCAGAAGAAAAAGTGGCAAATTACGTGGAAGAGAGAATTATTCGACATAACGAAACACTATCCTTGGTATGGGAATATTCGAGAGTTTAACAATTTTCTTGAACGGTTGTATATGTTCTATCCTATCGAACAACCTAGCTTGCCTGTCATCAAAGAGTTAATTGAAATGACCACCTTTAGTGCTCCACAAGCACCAAGTAACCTTAGGGTGAAAATAGAACAAGAAAAAAATATACAACCTAAAAATGAAGCAGAAAAAATTCTTCAAACACTTGAAGAATATAATTATCATAAGAGTCACGCTGCGAAAGCTTTGAATATGTCACGAACTACCCTCTATCGCAAGATTAAGAAATACCAATTAGATGTAATATAGATAAACTGTTTCACCTTGTTCCACATAGGACACAGGATACACCAATTGAAACAAATTGTTGCACCTTGTTACATAAAGTATTTTATTCAATGAGTCAACGTAGTTTATATCGCCTTTTCAAAAGTTGGCACGGAAATTGCTATATATTAAGTAGAGAGGAAACATCATTAAAGGAGCGATGATAAAGCAAAAATTATACGCAATAATACATTAACGGAAAGGAGTCTGGACTGAATGAATGAATTTACTAATAATGTAATTCAAGCATTTAGCGATGCGCAGACGCTTGCTAAAGAAAGACAACAGATTCAAGTTGATATCCCTCATCTATGGTCAGTCTGGATGCAACCTAAACATTTTGTGTTTGATTTCTATGAATCACTAGAGATTGATATTAATGAGATGGTACAACTCATTAATCAGGAATTGGATAAGTTACCTGTGAGTCGAGGGAGTGATAGTCAATTCGCTCAGCAGCAGACGCCGAGGTACGATCGTTTAATTGAAAGTGCAAAAGAAGAAGCGAAAGAATTGCGCGATGAAATCTGTAGTTCTGAGCATTTTATTCTGGCACTGATGAATCAAAACTATAATCCAATCACAGCATTCTTATTAAAAAATGATATAGATCGTGATCTTATATTAGAAAAACTGAATCGGGTTCGTAAGGGGAAACGAGCAACTTCTGAGAACCAAGAGATGGTATATCACGCATTGGATCAGTATTCAACAAACTTAAATGAACGGTACCAACAAGGTAAGCTTGATAAGATTATTGGACGGGAGCAAGAAATTGAAGAAATTATTCGTGTCTTGTCAAGAAAAGCAAAGAATAATGCTATTTTAATCGGGCTGCCTGGTGTAGGTAAGACAGCGATTGTCGAAGGATTGGTACAAAAGATTGAACAAGGACTCGTTCCTGATAACTTGAAGGATAAAGTCGTTTATAACTTAGACATGAGCTCACTTGTTGCAGGTGCTAAATATCGAGGTGAATTTGAAGAACGGTTAAAAGCTGTTCTAAATGATGTGCGAGATTCAAATGATAAAATTATTTTGTTCATTGATGAAATTCATACGATTGTAGGGGCAGGTAAGACCGAAGGTTCGATGGATGCAGGAAATATTCTCAAGCCAATGTTAGCTCGGGGTGAGCTTCGCTGTATAGGAGCAACAACTCAAGATGAATATCGGGAGAATATTGAAAAAGACAAAGCCTTAGAACGGCGTTTCCAACGAATTCATGTCTCAGAGCCACCTGTTGATGAAGCGATTGATATATTATCAGGCGTGAAGGACAGTTATGAAGTATATCATGGAGTTGAGATTACTGAAGATGCCATCATAGCCGCTGTGAATCTCTCGAATCGTTACATGACCGATCGATTCCTGCCGGATAAGGCCATTGACTTGATGGACGAGGCAAGTGCTGTTCGACATATTCAGATAAAGAGTATGCCGGCACAAATCCAAACATTAAAAGATGAGATCACTCAAGTCAAGATTGAAAAACTAAAACAAGAACAGGGCTTTACAGAAAACGTTGAAGAAGACTTAAGTCGTAACTTAGATCAATTAAACGCTCGGTTAGATCAGAAAATAAAGCATTGGGAAGTTGAACAAAAGATCATTGAACAGTTACAAGAATTGAATGAAGATAAAATCTATCAATTAAAATTAGCTAAAGAAGCTCAGCTAAAAGGTGAATTAGACGAGTACGTACAGATTACTCAACTACTTCTTCCTAATATTAATAGAAAGATAGAAGCCTTAGAAGAACAACGACTAGCAAATATCGATGAATTATATCTCATTCGACATACAGTGGAAGAGTCAGATATTGCAGAAATTGTTGAGAAACTAACAGGGATTAAAGTCCAAGGGGTTATGGAAAATGAACGACAACGGCTATTGCAATTAGATCAAATTATTAAGCAACGTGTTGTTGGCCAAGATCAAGCTGTAGACAAGGTGGCTCAAGCTATCATCCGGTCTAGAGCGGGCGTTCAAGATCCAAACCATCCAATCGGCTCATTCTTATTCTTAGGTCCTACCGGCGTAGGAAAGACTCAACTTGCTAAATCACTGGCAGATGTCTTGTTCGGTAGTGAGCTAGAGATGGTTCGCTTGGATATGTCAGAATTTATGGAGAAGCATGCTGTAGCCAAATTAGTGGGACCACCTCCAGGTTATATAGGCTATGAAGAAGGGGGACAGCTAACAGAAGCAGTAAGGCACCGACTCTATTCCGTAGTCTTATTCGATGAAATAGAAAAAGCTCATCCAGATGTGTTCAATATTCTCTTACAAGTTCTAGATGAAGGGCGATTAACGGATTCACAGGGGAGAACGATTGACTTTAAAAATACAATCCTAATTATGACGAGTAATATCGGATCACTGAAGTTGCTCGAAGGGTTAGAGCGAGATAAGGAAATATCCGAAAAAGTTCAAAATGAAGTCAAAGATGAACTGAAACATCATTTCCGACCCGAGTTTCTAAATCGAATTGATAATATATTATTATTTAATCCACTGACCTTGGATGATATGTACAGCATAGTTGACTTAATGATTGCTGATTTAGCTCAGCGTTTACATCGTTATCGGATTGATTTAGTTGTATCTGAAGAAGTGAAAGGCTGGATTGCAGAAAATGGTTATGATCCAACACTTGGTGCGAGGCCTCTTCAACGATTTATCGTTGATCAATTGGAAACGCCTCTAGCCAGGGAATTAATAAAACAAGATATTATCTCAGATACTTGGGCATTCGTAAAGCTTAATAACGGTCAATTAAGGTTTAGTTATTTGGAGAAAGAAAATGAATAATTTTGAAAGCGTTTTAAAAAAGGAGGCAAAGTAATTTGAAGCATTATGATGTATTGGTCATTGGTGCGGGTCCAGGTGGTTATGTTGCAGCGGAAGAAGCAGCTCGTTTGGGTAAGAGTGTCGCGGTAATTGAGCGCCAAGCTATTGGAGGAACATGCTTGAATGTTGGCTGTATCCCGAGTAAAGCTTATTTAGAGCATGCTCACTGGATTGATTCCATAAGTAAAGCACAACAAAATGGTATGCAGGTGGAGTTGAGTGGCGTGGACTTTACTCAACTATACGAGCGAAAAAATAAAGTCATCGCAAGTTTACAAAAAGGGATTCACTCTACATTTAAATCATTAAATATTGATTTTATTGAAGGGGAGGCAATTTATACCTCAAATAATACATTTGAAGTCAATGGCGAAAAAATCACTTATGAAGATGTGTTGTTAGCAACAGGAAGTCAACCATTTATACCACCGATACCTGGGTTAAGTTCACAACCGTATCTAACGACAGATACCTTCTTCTCAATGGAAGTATTACCAGAGAAGTTAGTGATTATTGGCGGTGGCGTCATTGCAGTTGAATTGGCCTTTGCAATGGAAGCACTGGGTGTTGAGGTGACCATGCTTGAAGTTGCCAAAGACATTCTACTCACAGAAGACAAAGATGCAAGAAAAATCATTAAGCAGAAGTTAAAGAACCGGATGACAGTCGAAACGGAAGTGGTTATTAAAAACGTTACAAATAACACCGTTGAACTGGAAGGTGATAAGCAATATACCTATGATCGATTACTCATCGCAACCGGGCGTAAACCGAATATAGACTTAGCTCAAGCGATGAATCTTGAATTTGATGAGCAAGGTAAGTTTATAGCAGTGGATGAATATTATCAAACATCGAAACCTCATGTCTACGCTGTTGGTGACGTGATTGGTGGCTATACACTAGCTCATTCAGCCAGTACAGAAGGAATTAAAGCTGTTCGGGCGATGAATAAGATGAAAGAACGTCCGCTCCTCAATTGTCACGTTCCTAGATCACTCTTTACACATCCTGAAGTGGCGACCTTCGGTCTTTCTGAAGAAGAAGCTAAAGTGCAAGGTTATGACGTTGTAATATCTCAATTGCCATTCGGCTTTAATGGTCGTGCAATTGCAGTCGATCAGACAGAGGGTTTTATTAAGTTAATAGTCGAACGTAAATTTGGCGAGATTCTTGGAGCAATTATTTGTGGTCCAGAGGCGACAGAAATATTACACCAAGTACTCACACTAGTAGAAGCAGAAGGTACGATCTATGAACTAGCCTCAACGGTTTACTCACATCCAACAGTTTCTGAACTTGTTCAAGATGTTGCTAAAGCGATTGTAAGAGAAATATAAGGAGGAAGAAATAATGGTTAAAGAAAAATCAATTCCACAATTAGAAGGGCGTAGCGAAACGGCATTAAAAGATTTGGTACAACTAGAGATTCGGACATCAACCAAAGCTGCCGCGGAGGCTGTGACTGCAGATAAAGCGAAAGACATGTATCAGACAATGGAAAATATCCGGAATTTTGAAGACAATGTGAGACGTTTCTTCGCACAAGGGCTAATTCCAGGATTTGTGCACTTATATGCTGGGGAGGAAGCTGTTGCGACGGGTATTTGCGCTCACTTGACAGATGATGATTATATTACTTCTACTCACCGTGGTCATGGTCATTGTATTGCTAAAGGCGGCGAACTCAACGGTATGATGGCAGAAATCTTTGGTAAAGAGACTGGTTTAGGTAAAGGTAAAGGAGGATCAATGCACATTGCCGATGTGGATAAAGGGATTCTAGGTGCTAACGGAATGGTTGGTGCAGGATTCGGTCTGGCAACTGGTGCAGGAATGAAAATCAAATATAAAAAAGAAGACAATGTGGCAGTTTGTTTCTTTGGAGATGGGGCTTCAAACGAAGGGTTATTCCACGAGTGTTTAAACATGGCTTCAATCTGGAATTTACCTATTATCTTTGTTTGTGAGAATAACTTCTTTGCTGAGTCAACACCACAGTGGTATGCATCGGCATCGGATACGATAGCTGAAAGAGCAGCAGCTTATGATATGCCAGGTGTTCGTGTAGATGGTAAGGACTTAATGGCTGTATATGAAGTAGCAGGAGAATATATTGAACGCGCTCGTAAAGGAGAAGGTCCTGCTCTAATTGAATGTGTTACATTCCGTAATTATGGTCACTTTGAAGGTGATGAACAAAATTATAAAAACAAAGAAGATGGCTTTGAAAAACGATTAGCGGACACGGATCCTCTGGATATATTTAGAGATTATGCAGTGGAACATGGACTGCTCACACTGGAAGAACTAGATGACATTCGGTCGCAATCTGAAGCGGACATCGCAGATGCTATTAAGTTTGCAGAGGAGAGTCCACAACCAAGACCTGAATCTTTATATGAAGATGTTTTTGCTGAGTAACCTAAACACAGAAAGGAGACAATACAATGACCAGACAAATTAACTTTATGAATGCAATTAACGAGGCTTTAGACCAAGCAATGGAAAAAGATGAGAATGTTATTCTATTAGGAGAAGATATTCACGGAGGAACCGCAATCCCTCACTTGGAAGAGCAGAATGAAGATGCTTGGGGAGGGGTATTTGGAGTTACGAAAGGTTTAGGACCAAAATATGGCTTAGATCGAGTGATTGATACCCCGCTATCCGAGATGGGATATATGGGTGCAGCTGTTGGAATGGCAGCAACTGGTTTAAGACCTGTTCCAGAATTAATGTTTAATGATTTTATTGGTTTTTCTTTTGACTCATTATTAGGACAAGCTTCAAAAATGCGTTATATGTTTGGAGGCAAAGCAACTGTTCCAATGACTGTTCGGACAAACCATGGTGCCGGAGCTTCAGCCGCAGCACAACACTCTGGGTCTTATTATGGAATGATAGGATCGATTCCAGGTATCAAGTGTGTGGTCCCAGCGACAGCCTATGATGCGAAAGGCTTACTCTTAGCTTCGATTGAAGATAACAATACAGTCGTATTCTTTGAAGATAAAACTCAATATGGACTCAAAGGAGAAGTGCCAGAAGAATATTATACTGTTGAGATTGGAAAAGCAAATGTCGTTCGTGAAGGTGAAGACTTAACGATTGTAACCATTGGAAAGATGTTATATGTGGCTTTAAATGTGGCTGAGACTCTCGAAAAAGATGGAGTATCTGTTGAAGTTATTGATTTACGGACAGTAGCACCTTGGGATCAAGAAACGGTCATTGAATCTGTTAAGAAAACAAATCGTTTAATTGTTATTGATGAAGCAAACCCTCATAACAATACAGCTACAGATATTGCATCGGTTGTAGGACAGAAAGCTTTTGATTATCTTGATGGCCCTATCAAAACCATCTGTGCACCAAATACACCTACACCGTTCGCAACAAATCTAGAAGCACTTTATCTACCAGATGCGGAAAAAGTATTAACAGAAGCAGCTGAATTAATCGATGATCTCAAAGCAAGAGCATAAGGGGGGAGTATAAATGGCAAAAAATATTGTAATGCCTACCTTGGGCTTAACGATGACAGAAGGGACCATTGAAACACTGTATTTCAATGAAGGAGATGCAATAAACACAGGAGATGTGATTGCAGAGATAAGTTCTGAAAAATTATCAAGTCCTGTAGAATCACCCGTCAGTGGTACTATATTGAAAATCAATGTACAAGAAGGGGATGTTCTACCCATTAAAGAAGTTATAGCTATTGTAGGTGAAGAAGGTGAAGAAGTAGCATCAGACGAACAGGATAAGGATGTTCCAGATGTTCCAGAAGAAGCATCTGAAGAAGTTTCAAGTGCTTCAACGAAAGAAGAGACGAGCAGTAAACCACGTAATCAAGGAAGCGATGGTGAGCGAATCTTTGCAACACCTCTTGCTCGTAAGATGGCTGAAGAGAAGGGGATTGATCTCTCGGATGTTAACGGAACGGGTGGCAATCATCGTATTACGCGTCTAGATATTGATAGATATGTACCAAGTGAAAAAGTCGTATCAAGTGTTCAAAGTAAGGATACCGCTACATGGGGTATTGGCTTAAGTGGGATGCGTAAGACGATTGCACAACGAATGATGGAAAGTGTTCAAACAACAGCTCAAGTAACAAACCACAGAAAAGTCGATATAACCAACTTAATGGCTTTCCGCAAAGAGATAAAAGAAAAAGTCTCTCGTCCACTAAATAAAGGTGAATTATCGATTAATACTTTAGTGACAAGAGCGGTGATATTAGCCTTACAAGAAAACAGAGAATTGAATGCTTGGTATCATAATGGAATCCATGAAGTACAAGAAGCTATTCATATTGGTATGGCAACAGACATCGAAGAAGGCCTTGTTGTTCCAGTCATTCGAGAGGCAGATCAAATGACTTTATCTCAACTTGGTTCTACCATCGCAAGCGTTGCTTCACAAGCTCGAAATGGTAGCTTACCAGGAGACTTATATTCAGGATCAACATTCACTATTACGAATCTAGGTAGTGCTAATATTGAGTACTTTACTCCAATCATTAATCTGCCAGAAGTAGCAATACTCGGAGTAGGTACTTTAAGCGATGAACTTGCGTTAGACACTGAAGGAACCGTCACCGTTCATCAAAAATTACCATTAAGCTTAACCTATGATCATCAAATTATTGATGGCGCACCAGCCTCTCGTTTCTTAGAGACAGTATCTGAATACCTTAATGACCCATACAGATTGATGTTATAAAAATAAAAGAGAATAAGCGTAAAGAAAGCAACAGAACTAGCCCAATTTTGTTAGTTCTGTTGCTTTTTGATTGAATGAGGATTGTGAGGTATCCATGGATTTTAATAGTTTTCTCAATGCTTGATAGGGTTTCGATATTGAAGAGGTTTGAGTAATTAGGTACGAAATGACTTACTACTTTAGACAGTTTGGTCCGTGGCGGCGCTTTACGACCCTCTGCTCCAGTTTTAACAAAATGTACTGAGATTAGTAGCAACTTGCCGGATTTATTGTCATAGTTATATTACAAAGCAATGTAAAATATAAAGAGTAGGTGGATATATGAGGTTAGGATTAGTGACAGCGATACTGGAATATATGAATTTTGAAGGGGTGATAGTTTTACCTTGGCAAATAGCTTAGGTAGTATTGAATCGGTTCATTGTTTCCAAGAAGGCGCGTGCTGTTATGCAGATATTTTAGATACTGATATGGCGAATTTAATATTGTAGAAACGTTGCAAATTTGATTTGTGGCGTTTTTTTTATTGAGTTTTAAAGATTGCTAATATCATTATACAATCCGTCATTATTTAACTATTTTATTTCTCATTATCTTGATACAATGATAGCAATTGATATTATAATAAATTATAAGGGCGTGAGGGTATGGATATTAGTTATAAAAATGCAAAAGAATATAAAAGTAAAATCACTGACATTGAAAAGCTTTTAACTGAATCAGACGACTTATTTACTGATTATAATGTTCGCTCATTAGCAACCGATTTAAGAAATCAAGCTGTAAAAGATAAGGTGGATGTATTACCAGTTAATGTTATACTTTCATTATTTGAAACACATTCAAAAGAATTAAAAGTGGAAAATCAACCCTTCAATCAAAGAGCATTGTCAGTTATTTCAAAGATAATGCCCAATAATTACTCTGCTAATAATATATCATTAGCAAAGCAAAATTTATCAGACAAACTAGTATTGAATACCTTTCCTAAAATGATCGGAGCTGAAATATCAGAACAAAAACTCAAACTGCTGACAGTCTTATTCGTGTCAGATGCCATCAAAGTGAAAAAAATTAATATAGAAAAAGAGTATATGCCAATGATAGTAGAGTTAAAAAACTCACTCGATTATATTATTCAACATGATAAGAATGCATTTATGAAATTCTTCCAACGAGGATCAATTAAGAAAAAACTTAATGATTCGCGAGAGAATTTCATGGCAAATTTCTATAAAATTGAGACGCTCGAAAGAGAACTACAGCTTCTCGATAAAATATCAGTCAGTGAAATAGAGGTGCGCAACGACTTCAACTTAAATCCCTCAAAATACATGGAAAGAATCTTGGCGGTTATTGAATATGACACAAAGGAAGGAGATTTATTAAATAAACTTATTGCTGAAAAAGTTGCAGAGCTTGAATATCGAATGATGGAATTTGATGAGGAAGTCATTGAAAAACGCATTAGAGAAAGCTGGAATAAGACAAAAGAGATACAAATTCCTCATAAATTAGACTCCATGATGGTTGAAGTATTACAAGCTAATAGTGAGAAAGTGTTACCTATTAATGAACTGGATAGAATTGGTATCACAACAATTGGTGGTTTGAAAAAGGAATCTGATAAATTAAAGCAATTAAAAGATAATGTATCAGAGGAAGACTATGATGATTTAATAAATCAGTTAAATATTTTTGTAAAGACGATGGAAAAAGATTTTTACCCCCAATTGAGGTCAAATAATCTATCTGAGGAGGAAATCGAACTTCTAGGGCACCTCCACCACCGCCAACAATTGGGAAAATTTGAAAGAGATATTGTTAATAAAGCTAAAAATCCGTTAACCCAAGTGAAATCGATCTTAGAGATATTAGCTGAAAAAGATGCAAACGACTATAAACGACAATTTTATAACGATGATATTAAACATAATATCACTCAATACAAGGAAAATCTGTTTAACAGTTTAGAACAATTTATTGAACAATTTAGTGAAGTGCAAAACATTCCACTCGTACAGTTAACAACAAATGAAATCAGAAAAGATTTTGAGAAAAATAGTGCGAATTATTTTGCTATGTTAGATAGAGTTATTGGAGGAACTAAAACATATTCACCAAATGATCTGCCTTCTTTTATAGTTGAAAAAGTAAATCAGTACCCACTTAATACAGATAGTTTAAAAGTTACCTTAAGACCATATCAGGAATTTGGGACAAAGTATGCTTTGCAATATAAAAGTACTTTGCTAGGTGATGAGATGGGATTAGGAAAAACCATTCAAGGTATTGCGATGATTAATCATCTGTATTTAGATAATAATAAACATTCAATAGTTGTCTCACCCCTTAGTGTGTTGGCAAACTGGAAACGAGAAATTGAAAAATGGTCTGATTTACCAACCTATATATATCGAGGAGATTTGAGGAGAATTTCGCTGAATAAATGGCAAGAACAAGGTGGTATTTTACTAACAAACTTTGAACAAACTCACCATTTAGTAAATGATGACAAGTTGAAGCAATTAGACTTAATCATAGTGGATGAGGCTCATTACATAAAAAATGAAGCGACTAAGCGGGCCAAAAATGTCAATGCACTAGCTAAAAAATCAAAATATCATTTATATATGACAGGAACGCCTATTGAAAATCGTTTAGAAGAGATGAAGAAGTTGATTTCGTATCTCAAACCTAAATTAGTTAGACGCATCGATCGAGATTTTGCTGATTATGATCCTGAAAAGTTTAAACAACTTGTTTCTTATGTCTACTTAAGAAGAAAAAGAGATGAGGTTTTGAAAGAGCTACCTGAAATTGAAATGGTAGAACTATGGTCAAACTTCTCAGAAATAGAGCAGGAATATTATAATCACGCTGTGTCATTAGGACTTAGTGGATTAATGAAGATGAGGCGGGCTGGTTTTGCCGGTGATGAACCTAAACATTCAGAAAAGGTTAAACAATTAATGGATATTTGCTTGGAAGCGAAAGAAAATGGAGATAAAGTTTTAATATTCTCTTATTTTAAAATTGTTTTAAACAAATTACTGAATCTACTTGGAGAAGATGTAGTGGGTATGATTTCTGGAGATGTTTCTACCAACCAACGACAAGATATGATCGATGCATTTACTGAAGCTGAAGATGGGAAGATACTTTTAAGTCAAATAGAAGCTGGGGGAGTAGGATTAAATATTCAAGCAGCCAATATTGTTATTTTATGCGAACCACAATGGAAACCATCTACTGAGAACCAAGCGATAAGTAGAGTTTATCGAATGGGACAAACTAAAAATGTTATTGTATATCGTCTGCTGACTGAAGCAAGTATTGATGAAACAATGTTAGAAATACTTGTCGAGAAGTCTGATATATTTAACCAATATGCGCATGATTCGCTTGTGTCAGATGCTTTTGATCGACGTCAAGCACAAGATGCAACGGTTGTGTCTGAAGATTCGCTGAAGAAGAAAGTGTTTGAGATTGAAAGACAAAGAGTCGAGCAATTAGCCTAGTTAGTCTAAGAATTAGCCAAGTTAAAGTAATCTCTTCCACACCCTTCCCACTCTGTTGTTTAATCAACAGAGTGGGGTTTTTGTTGACTACATCAAATTCAAATAACAATTAGAATGATGTGCATAATAAAAAACAGCACAGAGATGGGGTTACTATATGAATATAAATAAGTTACAGTTTGGTTTAGATACATTTGGTGAAGAGGCGTTAGATAGTCCTACGGGGAAGCGTAGTAGCTTCGAAGAGTCATTGCGAACATTGTTGAAAAAGGTAAATTAGCGGAAGAAGTTGGGATTGATTTGATTGCTTTAGGAAACATCATCGTGAAGAATATTCTATCTCAAGTCCACAAATATTACTGGCTACTTTAGCAACCGTCACGGAGGAATTATCTTAGGAACGGGTGTATTCGTCCTGGATGATTAAAAATAACTAGATGCTAAGATTAAAACAACTAAACTGCTAGAGACTATGGAAAGTTACTGGTAGTTTTTTTATCTAGATTATTTGATTTCAAGGCTTGAGGGCGTCGCGACCCTTCGAAATGATCCGTTTTGTCAAACTTTAGCGTGGCACCCTCCTGCTACGCACCGAAATCTAGAAAGCAGACCGTGGCACCCACTCACGACGCTCCATTTTCTAATTTACAAATACATATAGGGAGTTATTTCGGATTGTAACGGAAGTAGTGACATGTGGCAATGGATGTATTATAACGGATTTTAATTTAGAGATTGATAGCATAAAAAAATATTATTCGTTTTAGAATTATTAATGAAACCTCTTACAATGAATTATATAAATTTATAGGTGATTATAAATTAACATAGTGAGTTAGGAGCCAAATACTAGCAAGCGCTATCATTTGTGTTATAATAAAAATATATATTATTCTAAGGAGGAATTATTTTATGGCATATCAAACAAAGTATCCCTTTACTAACGAGGTTTTGAAGACATACGAAAATATTTCGGATCAAGAGATTGAGAAACATCTAGAGAATGGTCACAGGTTATACAAACAATGGCGCAAAGAGGGGCAATTAGAAGATAGAAAAGCGGTCTTATATAAAGTAGCTGAAATTTTACGTCGTGATATCGATAAATACGCTGAGATTATGACAAAAGATATGGGTAAATTATTCGAAGAAGCTAAGGGTGAAGTCGAATTATCTGCTTCCATTGCAGAATACTATGCTGATAAGGCTGACGAATTCCTGAAACCAATTCCTTTTGAAACAGATACAGGAGACGCTTATGTCGTGCGCCAAGCAACAGGGGTGATTATGGCAGTGGAGCCATGGAACTTCCCTTACTACCAAATTATGCGCGTATTCGCACCAAACTATGTAGCAGGTAACCCAATGGTTCTTAAGCATGCTTCCATCTGTCCAGGATCTGCTCAAGCTTTTGAAGATTTAGTAAAAGAAGCTGGCGGGCAAGAAGGAGCCTACAAGAACTTATTCGCAGATTATGATCAAGTTGCTAAAGTGATTGCTGATCCGCGTGTTTCAGGTGTTTGTTTAACAGGTTCTGAACGTGGGGGAGCAACGATTGCTGAGATTGCTGGGCGTAACTTGAAGAAATCGACCTTAGAACTTGGTGGTAATGATGCATTTATCGTCTTGGATGATGCGAACTTAGATGGCCTAAAAGAATTACTACCAGGCTTACGTTTGAATAATGCCGGGCAAGTGTGTACTTCTTCTAAACGTTTCATCGTGACAGAGAAAAATTACGATGCATTCTTAAAGATATTAGTTGAAAGCTTCAAAGGAGCTAAATGGGGAGATCCAATGGATCCAGAAACAACCTTAGCCCCACTATCATCAGCAAAAGCGAAGGAAGAGGTCTTAGAAAAAATTCAATTAGCAGTTGATAATGGAGCAAAAGTGGTTTATGGTAACGAGCCGATTGACCATCCAGGTAACTTTGTAATGCAAACGATATTGACTGATATTACAAAAGACAACCCAATCTTTAATCAAGAAATCTTTGGTCCCGTGGCTATCGTTCATAAAGTTAAAGATGAAGATGAGGCGGTAGAGTTAGCCAACGATTCTAGTTATGGGCTTGGTGGTTCAGTTTATGGTGAGGATTTAGACCACGCTCGCAAAGTTGCCGAAAAAGTGGAGACAGGGATGTCCTTTATGAACTCTGGTTGGACCTCACTGCCAGAATTGCCATTCGGAGGCGTTAAAAACTCAGGTTATGGTCGTGAATTAAGTGAATTAGGCTTTACTGCTTTCTTAAATGAACATTTAATTTATACACCTAAACAATAAAATACCTTATAATATAATGGATAGGACTTGTAAACCAGGTCCTATCCCTACTTTTAATCAAGTACTATTTAGAGAGACATCAGTAGAATAATAGGCATACCAAATAATTCTTCAAAAGACTACTTTTTGTAGAAATTTGGCACAATTTAATTAATCATATCGTTTCCCATGTCGTACTAAATAGTGAATAGATCTTAGAAATCAGTCCTTACATCCAATCAGAACGACCTTATGCTTTTTAGTGTGAGGTTGTTTTTTTGGTTTTATATTTTTTAGTGTTGGTGAGAAATCACCCGCACTATTTTTGTATACACAAAAAGCCAGTGATTTCCGCTATGATGTAAGTACGACCAAACACATAAGTAAGGAAATCAACATGGCTTACTTACATTCTACCGCCATCGGCTCAATCGACGTCCCTGGATGTGAAGGTGACCCATCGAAAAGTCCTCACGGTGACGGGGATCTCGATCATCTGCCTCAAGCCTGTTCTCATTGTGGCTGTCTAAATCAAAGTAGTCACGATATCATTCGAAACGGTACGATGAATTCCGTTGTTTTATTGGGACAATACAACTTTCAACCTGTCTATTTAAAGTTAAAGAAACAACGCTATTTGTGTAAACATTGCCGTCGGACCACAGTGGCCGTCACTCCCTTAACTCGTCGGCATTGTTTTATTTCTAATGCGGTGAAGTATGTCATCCTTGAAGAATTAGCTCAGATGCAGTCCATGACCTTCATCGCCCAACACCTGAATGTTTCAACTACAACGGTCATCCGTCAATTAAAAACCTATGGGGACAACCTAAATCCTAAATCCAGTTGCTTACCGTCCCACTTGACGATCGATGAATTTAAATCGGTTAAAAATGTTCCTGGGGCAATGTCGTGTCTGTTAATGAATAACGCGACACATCAAATGGTGGAGATCCTTGAAGGCCGAACTCAACTGTATTTAAGGGCTTATTTCTTACGGCTCTCACTGGAAGAACGGCGGCAGGTAAAAACCATCACCATGGATAGGTATTCCCACACAAGGTGAGAACAGCGTTTCGAACCTTAACTTCCTACGCGTTAGATATTAAAAACAGCTTAACTTATACACTCTCGAATAGCGTTGTGGAAGGCACCGTAAATAAAATCTAGATAATCAAACGATCTGACTAAGGTTATCGCAATTACGGTCACTTAAGGTGTCGTATTTTAATCTCAACCCAACTTCAACAACTTAATGCTGAATCTGTACGCCCATTGTATTTTTGTGACGAAGGGGCTCTATAAAAGAATATCCTCCAATCCAACAGATCGCGAAATAACTTACATCAAAAAATAAGACGATAGAACTAAATCTATCGCCTTAAATATTCACCAACACTATTTGACAAAGAACCAAAGTAAGACTAAAATCTAACCTTTGGGGGTATCATTATATCAAAATTTAATCTACTAACAAAATCGCCTACACTCTCTAAACCCTACTCACTATAATACTTCTGCAATCTCTCAATCGCTATTGCAGTTTTAGCGCGGGTATTGAAGGCGGTCAGTCTAAAGTATCCTTCACCGCTTGGTCCAAATCCTACCCCTGGGGTTCCCACTACTTGAACTTTTTCCAATAACTGATCGAAGAATTCCCAGGATGAGACACCAACTGGCGTTTTAAGCCAAATATAAGGTGCATTGTCGCCACCATAAACGGTTGCACCTACTTCTTTCAAACCTTCCTTGATCATTCGAGCATTTTCCATATAATAGCTAATATTTTCCTCGATTTGTGTCCTGGCAGGTTCTTGGTAACAAGCCCAACCGGCTCTTTGGATGATGTAAGGGACGCCATTGAATTTGGTCGAATGACGGCGGTGCCACATTTGGTTCAAATTCATATTTTGGAAAGTCAGTGCTTTTGGAACGACGGAGTATCCCAAACGTAAGCCAGTAAAACCGGCTTTCTTAGAGAAACTACGGACCTCAATCGCACAACGCTCGGCACCTTCACATTCATAGATGGAATGAGGAATACCGTCTTCTTGAATATAAGCTTCATAAGCTGCATCGAAGAGGATTAAACTTTCATTTTCTAAGGCAAAATCGACCCATTGTTGCAGTTCATCTTTCGTTAGAGTCATCCCAGTCGGGTTATTGGGGTAGCATAAGTAAATGACATCAACTTTCTCAGTAGGGAGGGCAGGTCGGAAGTGATTTTCCGCATGACTTTCTAAATAGACAAGCTCACTCCATTGACCAAGCTCTTCATTCCATTCGCCCAAGCGACCTGTGAGTACATTGCTGTCGATGTAGACAGGGTAGATAGGGTCTCCCATGGCGATGACGCTATCGAGTGCGAATAATTCTTGCAAGTTGGCGATATCACTTTTGGCGCCGTCTGATACAAAGACTTCACTGCTATCCATTGACAGGCCAACTTCTTGATAATCATGTTGGGCTATTGCCTCTCTCAGAAAGTCATAACCGCCTTCAGGGCCATATCCACGAAAAGTATCAGTAGAAGCTTGTTCATCCACCGCTTGATGGAGGGCTTGAATGATTCCTGGAACAAGGGGTTGGGTCACATCCCCGATGCCTAAACGAATAATCTCTTTGTCAGGGTTTAGTTGAGTGTAAGTGTCAATTTTTTGAGCAATGGTTGAGAATAAGTAACTGTCAGAAATTCTTGAATAATTATGATTTGCTTGCATGATAAATCCTCCTAATGTACTTGTGGAAAGTAGTGACCAGTGAATGAAGTGCGGGCAGGGCCTTCCATATAAACATGCCCTGTGTCGCTCCGATCCCATGTGATTGTGAGTGTTCCCCCTAAGAGGTTCACCTTAACCGTCTCTTCAGTAAGGCCATTCAACACCCCGGCGACCGCAACCGCACAGGCGCCGGTTCCGCAAGCCAAAGTCTCGCCACTCCCACGTTCCCACACGCGCATGCTAATTTCTTGCCGGTTGTGAACGTGGGCAAATTCGGTATTGATTTGTTCAGGAAAGCGCGTGTCATATTCAAAGCGAGGTCCAAGTGCTTGTAAGTCCAAGTCTTTGATATTTTCTTGAAAGATAACGAGATGAGGGTTCCCCATCGATACACCAGTCACTGGATAAGCTTGTCCGGCGATTGTAATGGCCTGATTAATCCATTGGTCTTCCTCTGCCGTAATTGGAATCAAGGCCGTGTCGATAATTGCTTGGCCCATATTGACCCGAGCTCCTGTGACTTCACCTTGATCATTGAAAATGAGCTGGACGGTTTTGACGCCACTTAGTGTCTCAATCTCAATCGATTCTTGATCCCAAAGGCCATTATCGTAGATAAATTTGGCTAAACAACGGATGCCATTGCCGCACATCCGACCTTCGCTGCCATCTAGGTTGAACATCCGCATCTGGAAATCTGCCTTATTAGATGGGCGAAGCACGATGAGACCATCACTACCAATGCCAAAGTGTCGTTCACTTACTTGAATTGCTAATTCTGCTAGATCTTCAATCTCTTCCTTTAAGTCATTAATATAAACATAGTCATTGCCAATTCCTTCCATTTTTGTAAAGGGAATGGCCTTTTTATTTGTTAATTTTGTCATAACACTCTCTCCTTAATTTAGTGAATAAAAAATAGGACCACGAACAAAAGTCCATGATCCTTCCAGTAGAAGAGTGGTATACTTTTGCCCGGTAATTGCTTGCACAATCAGCTTAACTGGCAGTTAAGTTGAACAGTTAGCCACCTATTATGATGACTAACCAACGATAATTCGTTTCGGCGATATCCCCCCAGACCCATAAGTCCTCATGTCAACCGCGCCTCGCACAAAACCTTTTTTATAGAGTAACATTGATACTAATTGACGTCAACTAATTACTAATCATGTTTTAATAATTAGTAAAATATTGTTCAATTTCCCATGGTGAGACATATTTGGCATATTCCTCGTACTCTTTTGTTTTGGCTTTAATAAAGCTAGTAGAGATATGCGGCCCTAAAGCATCCAAGATTGGGTCTGAAGCTTTCAATTCATGTATGGCTTCTTGTAATGAACCCGGCAAGCTTGTAATCCCTTGGTCAAGACGCTCGCGAGCGGTCATGCTGTAGATGTTGCAATCAACCGGAGCCGGTGCTTCGAGTTCTTCTCTAATACCTTTTAATCCAGCGCTAAGAATCGTCGCTAGAGCAAGATAAGGATTGGCCGATGGATCGACACTCCTTAATTCAACACGGGTTGAGTTGCCACGAGCTGCTGGAATACGAATTAATGGGGAGCGATTTTTCTCGCTCCAAGCCACATAGACTGGGGCCTCGTAGCCAGGGACCAGTCGTTTATAGGAGTTCACGGTTGGGTTGCAGACGGCAGTAAAGGCCGGTGCGTATTCCATCAGACCTGCAATAAAATGCTTGGCTGTCTTAGATAAGCCAGACCGCGTACTTTCATCGTAGAAAGAATTACCACTTTCAGTAAAGAGTGACATATTAAAGTGCATACCAGAACCATTGATGCCAAAAAGCGGTTTCGGCATAAACGTAGCATGAAGATGATGGCGTCGAGCTACGGTCTTAACAATGAGCTTGAAAGTTTGAATATTATCGCAAGCCGTCACCGCATCAGCGTATTTCCAGTCGATCTCATGTTGCCCATCGGCCACTTCGTGATGACTCGCTTCAATCTCGAAGCCAAGAGCTTCTAGTTCTAGAACAATATCACGGCGACAGTTCTCCGCCAAATCTGTCGGCGCTAAGTCAAAGTAACCACCGTGATCATTCAATGTCATCGTTGGATTCCCTTCTTCATCTAACTTGAATAAGAAAAACTCTGCTTCGGGGCCTAAGTAAAAGTCAGAGAAGCCGAGTTCTTCCATCTCTTCCAGAACACGTTTCAAGTTGCTTCTAGGGTCCCCTGAGAATAGCTCACGAGATGATGTCTCAACGTCACAGATCAGACGGGCAATGCGCTTGGTATCATCGCTTGCAATATTCCAATCAAAAATCAGCCAAGTTTGTAAGTCAGGTACCAAGTACATATCACTCTCTTCGATTCGTACAAAGCCTTCTATTGATGAACCATCAAAGGTCATATTGTTGTCTAAAGCTTTACTTAATTGAGACAGAGGAATTTCTACGTTTTTTATCGTGCCTAAGATGTCGGTAAACATTAAGCGGATAAATTTTACATTATTTTCTTTCGCATCTGCCATAATTCGTTCTTTTGTCCAAGTCGTCGTCATATAAAACCCTCCAATAAAATATTAATAATATTATTTAGTATTGTTAGATTATATCCATAAAAAATACACAAAACAAGTCAGTTATGACAGATGGTGTTATAAAATATAACGCGAAAAAAGGCTGTTTTGATAATGTTAACCAAAATTAGGATAACATCGTTATATAATATAACAAAAAACAAAGGTGTATTTAATTGAGAAAATTAATTTATAAATCGCATAAAACTAATCATTAATTGCCTCAACTAATTACAAGTATAAGGATTGAAAATAATAAAATTAAGGAGAAAAAAAGTTTTTTTGTTAAAAGGATATAAAATTGTCAGAAGATGGGGGTAAGGTATGGATTAGCTTATGCAGACTAGATTGGTAAGTCGATATTTATAAGGTGGTTGAAGAAGATTTTGGGATATTGGATGATGCGCAATGAAGATATTTAGTTTTTTGTTAATATGTAATTAACGTGTACCTTGGTTATCAGATTAAAGGAGTGCTTATTATGAGTAGGAGTGCACGTAAATATCCTAGAAATAAATCCAATTGTAGAAAATGAAGACAGTTTTAAATCTTCGCTTACACCGGAGATTTACTGGAGTTGAATTTGGTGCACTCGTTTTATCTAAAGTTGAGTATAAGAGAGTGAATGCTTCTTATAAAATTAGTGATACTTCTCTAACCTTTTTCATTGGCGTATTGTATTCAACCAACTATTCTTGTAATAAAAGGTCTTGTCCACTTATACAATGGAGCTAGATGAAAAAGGTGAGGTCATCTTTCGAGAAGTAGGAACCTGTATTTTAAGGTACATCACAAGGTAAGTATTAAATGTTTTGATCGCTCGCCGTCGAAAACTTCGAAGATTCGATATTCTAAAGGAACACAAGAATATGAGCGGTCTATTGCTTGGCCTAAAGATTCTTTGTGGAATTAAGTCGAAGTGAGAAGAGAGCAGATTTATAGTGCCTAAAAGGTGATTAAATTATATGAAGAGTTTATGATATGCTCCCTCTAAAGTAGACACTTAAAAAAGTAAACTACTTTAGGGGGATTTTTTATGTACTCAAATATGAAGTATACAGTGGCTGAACTGGAATTTTATATTCTTCAATATTTAGAGGGTATGACTTTTCCTATGTTGAAGAATTTAGGACTACAGTATGAGAATACATACTTTTTATTTGAAGTGAGGCTCTATCAACAACATGGCATTGATAGCCTCCAACCACCGAATGAGAATCAACACTATTCATCGGAATTTAGAGAACAAGTGGCACAAGAACACCTGGTCGATAAGATATCCATCAATGAACTGGCAATTAAATATAATGTTCCATCTCAGAAAACGATTCGTAGCTGGATTTTTAGGTATACTAATGGTGGGGAGTCTCAATCCTACAATTCAAAGCCAGAGGTGTATCTGTGAAAGGAAAAGAAACGACTTACGAAGAAAAAGCCTAAAAAGTAATCTGGCTGTGCCAAGCATTAAAAGTGAGCCAATCGATCTTTTATAAATAGTTAAAACGTCAACCATCACATATAGAATTGCTCTTAAAAAAATTAATGGTATTCATTCAAGAAGCACATGAAACATGTAATGGAATTTATGGCTATCGTCGTAGGACTATTTATTTAAATCACTTCCAACAAGCCGCCGTTAATCATAAGTGTGTCTAGCACTTAATGAAATGGATGGGCATCCAAACCTATATAAAGAAAAGACGAATCTAAAGATTCGCCTTAACCATTTTTATTATTTACTTGTCTACTTGACAGGGGGCAGTTCATATTGAGTTTGGTTGGGGGCTTTGATAATCTAAGTTGCTGTCCAGGTCATTAGCCATTCTTTCTCGTGAGTTTCTTCATCTAAGCACTCCTCAATAAATTGAAAACCATGCCTTTTATAAAATTGTATCGCCTGCGAATTGCGTGAATAAACAGAAAGTGTCAAAGATTTGTGTTGGCTTTTTAAATAAGTCAACAACAGGCTTCCTATGCCTTTGTGGCGACTCTCCTTCTCAATAGAAATACCCGCAATATAGTCTCCCGTCATACCAATAAAGCCTAACAGTCGGTTGTCTTCTTGATAAAGCACCATATTCGCCTCATGAAAAGCTGAAAGCACATCATCATAATGACTGGTCCAATAGGCTGGGTCAACAAAATCATGCACTTCCAAATTCACAATTAACCACAAATCAGCGACAGCCTTTATTACATCAGGATCCTTGTCTACTAAATTTATAAGCATCGGGTGACCTCCTTTAAATGACTAATAAGAAAAAGTCTAACAGAATACGCAAAGAGTCGCAATTGATAATCAAAGAAGGATGAGAAAAAGATAGAGCCTATGCTACAATAGCCATAAGTAAAAAGAAGGGTGCGAGATGATGCGAATTAAACGACCAGTAATACAAGCGGATATAGAAGAAAAAGAGTTAAAAGACTTATACCAACCCCACGATTATATCTTAGAACTAGATGGCTATGATTTGAATGAACCTGACTTTACAACCGTTCAGGTGGAACAAGTGCGATTATATAATTGCGTCATTCGTGACGGTATATTCAACGATATGGATTTAAGTGATGCAGATCTGACTGATGTGCGCTTTATCGGCTGTGACTTCTCGAATGTAAATCTAAGCCAAGCATCCATTCACCGAGTAGAGTTTGAAAATTGTAAGTTACTCGGAACTCAGTTCTCTGAAACCATGTTAGGTGACACACTATTCCAAGAGGCAATCTTAAACTTATCTACATTCGCGGATTCAAAGTTAGTGCGAGTCTACTTTCAAGAGTCGTCACTTCAAGAAGCAGCCTTCTTTGAATGTAAACTAAAGCAAGTCAACTTTGAAGAGTGTGAACTCAATGACATTACCTTTGATCATACACCTTTAAAAGGCATCAACCTTAGCACATCAAACTTTGACTCAATCCGAGTCGCCATCGAAGACTTGAAAGGCTGCCAAGTGTCCAGAGAACAAGCCTTAGGCTTGGTTGGGTTGATGGGGGTAGAAGTGGTGTAGGGGAAAGTATTATCCATGAAATTATTTTAGTAAAAGTGCCACTAATTTGAGATTCTATATTTTATTGGTGGCTTTTTATATGGATTTATAAATAACTATGTGTTGTACCTTATATATTAATATTACGTAAATTTCAAGTTTAAGTTAGCCACTTTTCTTTGAATTATTTACTAGCTCTATTTTATACTTTGAACAAAACGGTGTTGAATTACAAGCAAAAGTAGACTCTAGAATCAAGTACCATATAGGTGATACGTTGGAACTTGCTTTTGATATGAATAAAGTACATTTCTTTGATAAAGAATCAGGAGATGTTATAAAATAAAAAAATATTAAACGAGTATAGATGACTGTAAATAGCTCAGCTTCTATACTCGTTTAATTGGTCTAAATACAATATTTTTTCTCATGAAAAGAAGGACATAAGGATTTGTTAGGCTATAGAAAATTATTTTCTTAGAATATCGAAATTATTCAATGTTTCTGTAAGATCTATTGTCTTGTTATGAACACTTGCCTTTTCTTCATCCCCTAGAATGTAGATGTTAAATCGTCCATCAGGAAATTTCTTAGCCTTTTCAGCAATTTCAGAGAATAATATTTTATCTATAATTGAGTAAATTGTTTTTTCTGTTCCTGTTGAGTATTCGAGTATTACGAAATCAATATAATTTTCAATACCTGAATTAAAGGTATACCAAGCATTATGCGAGCTTTCGGAATAATACTTGCTTTGCTTGAATAGCACAGTGTATTCGACTAAGGCATTTTTTATAATGCTAACTTGAGTGCCATTTTTACTTGTTGTACTAACAGTAAAACCTAGTGATTCTAATAATTGTCTTTTACCTAACTTAGTTTTAGGAACATTTTTTTCTAATAAATAATTTTCTAATTCTTCATTAATTTCAAAAGACTTTTGATTAAGTTGTTTTATTTCAGCATTAATTTGTTCTTGCTGATTTAACAGTTCTTGAATTTTCAATATATCCATAATAATACCTTCTTTATTTCGTTTTATTAATGATCTCATAGTTTAATATCGCGATCAATAATTATATTCAAAGAAATGCCACCAATAAAACAAGGCGCTCTACAAATTTGTAGAGCGCCTAACTTCGTTTGCGTTTATTAAGAATTATAGTATATTAATTTCTAAACCAAAGTCGGATAAACTTTGGGATTCCTTGTCATCTTGAGGAAGAATATGGGTGTTTATGTAATCCATCTGTTTAAAAATACCACAGAGGACATTAACTACAATGCTGTTTCCAGCTAGCTTTAATAACTTAGCTTGCGTTAGAAAAGCTTTTTTTACGTCTTCAGAAGGGTTCTTAATTGTTAGATTATCGAAACTTTCCTCCGTGAATCCCATAAGCAAAAAGGCTTCTCTAGGTGTTAGGTTTCGATATCTGGTTCCTTCAACTAAAGGGTTCTTGTCATAAGCGATAATACCAGAATTGGGATTACGATCTTGCTTTGTAGTAATAGTACGAGCAATCAAAGAGTTATCTGCTTGACTATCGGTTGCTAATTTTAAGTTGTTATTAAATATTTTTTCTCGAGAAGCTGTAAAATTCGGTGTAGCATGAATTGCTTCCTCAAGATAATGCTTTACTGAATAATCTAATCTTAAGTAATCACTGATTGGATTGATACTTTCTGCGGAGAGTTTGATATGCTCAAGATTATTTGATAGGAAATAGTTCATAACCTCTTGTTCAATCTCTAGATCATCCCCAACAAATACGCTAATCATATATGTTCGTTTTCTTGATTGAGGTACACCGAAATTGGTTGCACTTAAATCATAAATTTGATTAACATATCCCAAATCTTCTAAAAAATTAGTCCATACTCTAAAGTTTTCAATGTGAGCTTTAGATCTAATTGCTGTAACATTCTCCATGAGTAAGAATTTAGGGAATGGTTTATTTTGTTCCTTAAATTCAATTAATAGTCGTTCAATTTCCCATAAAAGACTTGAGCGGTTTCCAGAATCCCGATCTAATCCACTTGAATTATTCCACCATCGAGCGCTAACTGATAAGTCTTGGCAAGGAAAACTATAAGTTAAGATATCAATATCATCGTCCAAATCATCTGCAGAAACTGAAGTAATATCCACAAGATTATTATTGTTTATTAATGAATGATAGATTGCTTTTAGTTGCCCAACAGTTAAAGCAGATAAAGCTTTTTCAGTCATGGGTTCTTTACCGTTAGAACTTAAATTATATTGAGCCAATTCCTTCAATAAAGATCCTTTATTATGATGACGATAAAGACTTAAATCCTGAGGACCATTATGCAAGATATCATATGCATAAATCGCGCTTAGTTCCCATTCAACGGTAGCAGAAACTTTGAATGGGATTTTAGCGCGCTTAAGTGCTTCGGATTGTGCGCCCACCCCACTAAACGTTTCAACTATATTAAGCACAATTATCAAATCCTTCCTAAACTCGATTACTGAAATCAAAAAGGAATTCAGTATCATTAATTTTATAAATTTTCACGAAATCTTTATTATACCTGAATAATTCATACCTCTATAATTTAAGCTGGTTTCTTGAATAAATTAATCGTTCTTGGAAAAATTGGAAATTTTTCTACAAAATAGTGCGTTCTCGAAGTAGATTTTAACTAAATGAACCTTCTTACGATTCTCTTGTTTGTTTGAAGGCATACTTCTCCCTTGTAGACGATTGATTCAAAAAATTAACGTGATGACTGATTTAAATCCATTGACTGGATCGCCGTAGGCGCTCGAAGACCCTATAGAATTCAGTTTGATACACATGATAACTCGACAATTTTAGATAGGCTCGTCTGCCTGTTTGCACAAGTTTGCCAGCGACTTTAAGGAATGTTAGTCGGATGGAATGAATAGTCATCCCTTGGTTCTTTTTATCAAAGCCGATAGTCTTTAGACAGTTGATGAGGTTGTATGCAAGCAGACTAATCATCATTCTGACATGATTTTCTAAGAAGCGTGGACTATCTGTTTTATCGAAATAAAAGCCACCTTTCGCTTCTTTGATGAAATTCTCCATTGTCCCTCGCTTGCCGTAAAGAGAGAATATGACTTCAGGTGAGACATTATCGGATAGATTAGTCACAATGAATGCGTGTTGAAAGAGGAGTTCTCCTGCTTCACGGATTGATCGAATACAGACACGACGGGGTTTCGACCATGATTGTGCTTGATAAGGCATTGAAAAATACTGAACTTCCCGATCTT
>NZ_JBGQQZ010000008.1:0-55613 GCF_045528575.1 Ruoffia sp. FAM 24228 | reverse complement strand
GTGTCATCGATTGCACACAAACGGAACACGATTCCACGGAAATCCTTACACTACCGAACACCGTTGGAAGTATTTTTGAGTTACTTAGATGAAGCAGTTTTGTCTAGCTTAATTTGACAAATCAAATATTATTAAAATTTTCGTAGAATGTCACTATATTAACGGTGAATTCAAACTAAACAGTGAAACAATCGGCATGGACTTTTTCGATATGGACCATTTACCAACGTTAAATGACGGCAAAACAACTTATGAACAAATAGAACTATGCTGGCGTGCACATAAAGATGAGTCATTTAAAATTGAATTCGATTAAAAAAAGCCTTCTTGCCTCAGCAAGAAGGTTTTATTTATTATTGGGGTATATCAACGTAATGTGGGACACCTTTTTGGAATACAACTAATTGATTCACATCATGATTTCTCAATTTGTTAAAAGCTTCTTCAAACCCTAACTGATAATCTCCGGCCACATGCGCATCAGAACTTACTGTGAACATGTCTCCCCCAGCACTTTTATATAAATCAATCGCATAGTCATAAAGATGGTCGTTGTCATAACGATACATACTTCGAGTATTTAATTCTAATGCTTGTTCATTTGACACCATGGTTTCAAAGATTTGAAGAAGTAAGTCCTCACTATCATGTAAATCTTCAACCTTCACTGCATCGTAGCCTCTCAGCCCAAAATCAAAATGCGCTAAAACATTCGCATATGGAGCGTTTCTAACGGCTTCCAGCATCAAACCGAAGTATTCCTCTAGATGTGTCTTCAAGTCCTTTACATCGTGGTTTAAGGTCATAAAACCATGTCTTCCGTTATGATGGATACTGAGTAACTTAATATCATAGTCTTTTCCTTCTAAAAACTGTTCAATCTTATCTCGATCGGCATAAGTAAACCCAATCTCAATCCCTCGAAGAAGACGATTATCATATTCTTCGTTCAACTCAGCAATCTTCTTCGAATAACCTTCGTAATCTGGAATCACATCATCGTGCGATTGATCTGGACTATAGAAATCAATGTGCTCTGTCGTTACAACAGGCAATTCGCCTTGAGATAAATAATTCTCAAATTGTTCTTTTGAATCGGGAGAAAAATATGTGTGTAAGTGTTGATCGTAATATTGCATAATAGCTCTTTTTCATCTGAATATACTATAATACGGTTTAAACAAATCCTCCTTAATTATATCGAAAATACGCAACACTTCAAAATTCTTGCACTGTATTTGAGAGCTAAAAATAGCAAAATAAAAAAGCCGCTAGCCTTAACTAGCGACTTGAGATTCGTTAAGCTTCTTTATTATTCACAAAGTAATCTCTCAATAAGAGGGCAGCTCCAACTAGTCCTACAATAGCAATCATAATATATGTGCTATAACTTGTTCTAGTTTCACCTGTATTCGGTAATGTTGGTGCTGTATTTTCCTCATCTTCATCAGGAACTTGAGTCGATGTTGTACGCACTCCGTATTCCTGAACTAAGACTTGACTTAATGCTTCTAAATTCTCTTCACCGTTCTGTAACCAAACGGTATACTCTTCCCATAATAATTCTTGGTCAGATACACGTTCATTCAATGAAGCTTCTTCTAGATTATAACGGTTGATTAATTCTCCACGAATGTAAGCAATCGTATCTTCGAATACTTCAGGATAATCACGTAATGCCCAGTTATAAGCAGTACTTGGGTCTCCACCTTCTTCATTAATTTGCTCTGTATATGAAATCCAAGTTGTTGCCGGAATCGCTTCGAATTGGTCTGGTGTAATTGGTGTTGACTCAATCATCACCGTTCTAATTCTTTCAAGTTCAGTTTCTCCAGGTGTCTCTTCGTCATCTTGAATAACATCATGTTCCTCAATTAGACGTTGTGCTAATGTTTCAAAGTCTTCGGTGTTACCTGCTTCCACCCATACCGAATATTCTAACCACAGTAAGTCAATATCTGATACTGAGTTTAAAGACTCCTCATTTAAATTATAATCTGAAACTAATGTTCCACGAATATAAGCAATGGTATCTTCAAACACTTCTGGATAATCTTCGACAGCCCAATTATAAACGGTACTTGGGTCTCCACCACCTTCATTCACTCGATCTGAATACTCTAACCAGCTAGTTGCTGGAATGGCTTCAAATTGGTCATCTGTTAAAGGTGTTGCATCAATCATCGATTGTTTGATCGCTTCTAGACGTTCATCGCCAGGCGATTCTTCGTCATCATCTTGAGTAACATCATGCTCGTCAATTAGACGTTGTGCTAATGTTTCAAAGTCTTCAGTGTTACCTGCATCAACCCATACTGAATATTCTAACCATAGTAAGTCAATATCCGATACTGAGTTTAAAGATTCCTCATTTAAGTTATAGTCTGAAACTAAAGTTCCACAAATATAATTCAAAGTTTCCTCAAACACTTCTGGATAATCTTCGACAGCATTATTATAAACTGTACTTGGGTCTCCACCACCTTCATTGACTTCATCAGCATAACCTAACCAATCTTGAGCAGGAATCGCATCAAACTGTTCATCTGTTAAAGGTGTAGAAGCTAACATCGTTTCTTTCAATGCTTCTACTCGTTCATTATCATCTTGGCCGTATTCTACTCCGAAGTCTTCCACTAAAGCATCAGCCAGCGCTGGTAAATCTTCTTGACCGTCTGCAGCCACCCAAATTTGGTATTCTAACCATAATAAATCTCGATCACTTACAGTATTTAAGCTTTCTTCATCAAGATTATAGTTTTCAACCATTGCTATACGGAAATTTGTCGCTTCTGGTTCAAATACTTCTGGATAATCTTCGATGGCCCAGTCATAAACTGCACTTGGGTCTCCTCCTTGATTATTACCTTGTTCAACATAAGCCAACCACGCATCTTCAGAGATTTGCGCAAATTGATTTTCTGTTATAGGAGTTGCATCTATCATTGATTGTTTAATTGCTTCGATATCACTTGCATTTGTTTCACTTGAAGCTTGCGCTTCTACAAGTGCTAAGTTACTTGCTAAACCGTCATTTGGTGCCAAAGGAGCAACATTTGCCAGTGCAGAAAGGGACAGAATTGTGAGAAGTTTTTTATTGAATTTTGTATTGATTTTCATTTTTTATGACCTCCTTAAAGGTAGATATACATTTTCTTACTTCTCTACTACCTTTAGTATGCATGACAAGTATGACTATTGTATGAAGGTTCACTTAAAATTGTAAGTGTTTTCGACATAGAAATTATGAACCACAAAAAAAGAGCAACTAGCTTAGCTAGTCGCCCTTTTCTACCTTGCAAATAATTATTTGTTATCTAAGTTGTAGAATGCGTCTTTTCCGTCGTAAGCTGCAACATCAGCTAACATATCTTCGATACGTAATAATTGGTTGTATTTAGCAACACGGTCAGTACGTGATAATGAACCAGTCTTAATTTGACCAGCATTAGTTGCAACAGCAATGTCAGAGATAGTTGTATCTTCTGTCTCTCCTGAACGGTGAGAAATTACTGCTGTATAACCAGCTTTTTTAGCCATTTCAATCGCGTCAAATGTTTCAGTTAAAGTACCGATTTGGTTAACTTTGATTAAGATTGAGTTACCAACGTTTTCTTTGATACCGCGAGCAAGAACTTCAGTATTTGTAACGAATAAATCGTCACCAACTAATTGAACTTTACTTCCTAAACGTTCAGTAAGTAATTTCCATCCGTCCCAGTCGTTTTCGTCCATACCATCTTCGATAGAGATGATTGGGTATTTATTAACTAATTCTTCTAAGTAGTCAACTTGTTCTTCAGCAGAACGTTTTGCTCCGTTTTCACCTTCGAATTTAGCATAGTTGTATACGCCATCTTCGTAGAATTCTGAAGAAGCAACGTCGAATCCTAAGAATACATCTTTACCTGGTTCTAAACCAGCTTTTTTGATTGCTGCTAAGATTGTTTCAACACCATCTTCTGTACCTTCGAAACGCGGCGCGAATCCACCTTCGTCACCAACAGAAGTTTCTAATCCACGTTCGCTTAATAATGATTTAAGTGCGTGGAAGATTTCAGCACCCCAACGTAGAGCTTCTTTGAAACTTTCTGCTCCAGAAGGAATAATCATGAATTCTTGGAAAGCGATTGGTGCATCTGAGTGAGATCCACCGTTAATGATGTTCATCATTGGTGTTGGTAATAATTTAGTGTTAAATCCACCTAAATATTGGTATAAAGGAATATTTAAGAAATCTGCAGCTGCACGTGCAACAGCAATCGATACACCTAAGATAGCGTTAGCTCCTAATTTACCTTTGTTCGGAGTACCATCTAACTCGATCATTAATTTATCAATGGCTTGTTGTTCTAATACATCATAGCCTAATAATGCTTCAGCGATTACGTTATTCACGTTATCAACAGCTTTAAGGACACCTTTACCTAAATAACGGTCTTTGTCTCCATCACGTAACTCAACAGCTTCGTGTTCACCAGTTGACGCACCTGAAGGTACGATTCCGCGACCAAAAGCTCCGCTTTCTGTATAAACTTCTACCTCAACTGTAGGGTTTCCACGTGAGTCTAAAACTTCTCTTGCATAAATATCTGTAATAAATGGCATATTTTATTCTCTCCTTTAGTTTGTTAGGCATGAATTGACTCCATACCTTACTCTTCTATTCTATAAATTATTTACTCAAAAAGCAAAGCATATCGGATGTTTTGCTTATTTAATTAAGCTTGTTCCTGTCATGTCTTCAGGTTTTTCAACACCAACTAAGTCTAATAATGTTGGAGCAAGGTCAGCTAAGCGACCTCCGTCTCTTAATTCAACACCTTCCTTAGTCACAATCACTGGAACTGGGTTTGTTGTATGAGCTGTCATTGGATTTCCTTCGATATCAATCACTTCATCAGAGTTACCGTGGTCAGCTGTAATAATCGCAGCTCCACCTTTTTCTAGTATTAAATCAACCACAGCACCAAGACACTCGTCTACTGCTTCAATTGCTTTCACAGTAGGTTCTAACATACCACTATGTCCAACCATATCAGGATTTGCAAAGTTTAAGATAATCGCATCGATCGTTTCTTCGTTGATTTTTTGCACTAAGGCATCTTTCACCTCGTAAGCTGACATTTCAGGTTGTAGGTCATAAGTCGCTACTTTTGGTGAAGGGATTAGGATACGTTCTTCACCTGCATACTCTTTATGACGTCCCCCACTCATAAAGAATGTAACGTGTGGATATTTCTCAGTCTCAGCAATTCTTAGTTGTGTCTTATCAGCATCTGCTAATACTTCCCCAACAGTATTGACTAAGTCTTCTTTCTTGAATGCAACTTCTGCTACAACCGTATCACTGTAAGGTGAGAATGTTGTCATGTAGTTGTCCGTTGGAGTTTCACCACGGTCAAAATCTTTAAAACCTGGGTTTGATAAAGCTGTAGCTAATTGAATCGCACGGTCAGGTCGGAAGTTGAAGAATACGATTGAGTCACCATCGTTTACTGTACCGACTGGTTTGTCGTTTTCATCTTTAATTGTAAATGGAACAACAAACTCATCAACAATATCTTCTTCGTAAGAACGCTCTACGCCTTCTTTAGCTGAAGAAGCTGTTCTACCTTCACCATGAACGATTGCATCATAAGCTAACTGAACACGTTCCCAACGATTGTCACGGTCCATTGCATAGTAACGACCTGAAATTGTTGCGAATTTACCTACGCCAATTTCTTCGAATGCTTTCTCAGAATCATCAATATATTTCACAGCGGTTCTCGGTCCAACATCACGCCCATCAAGGAAACCATGAACATATACTTCTTCTAATCCATACTTTTTAGCTAATTTAACTAAAGCAATTAAATGTTTGTAATGTGAGTGGACACCACCGTCAGATAATAGCCCCATTAAATGTAAAGCTGTTCCTTTTCTTTTTGCTTCTTCAACAGCTTTAACTAATTCAGGCACTTCGTAAAATGATTCGTCTTCAATCGCTAAATTAATACGAGTTAAAGATTGGTATACTATACGACCTGCACCGATGTTTAAATGACCAACTTCAGAGTTCCCCATTTGGCCATCAGGTAAACCGACGTCTCGTCCTGATGCTTTTAATTGGTTATGTGGAAACTGGTTCCAATAACGATCAAAGTTAGGTTTTTTCGCTGCTTTTACCGCATTACCACTGACTTCATCGCGAATTGCGAATCCGTCTAAGATAATTAAGGCATATGGGATTTTACTCATTATTTTACTGCCTCCAATAATTCGATGAATGAATCAGCTTCTAGACTTGCTCCTCCAACTAATGCACCGTCAATATGTTCTTGTGCCATATATTCAGCAATATTATTTGGTTTTACAGATCCACCGTATTGAATACGTACTTTTTCAGCTGTTTCTTCTGATGTAACTTCTGCAATAGCTTTACGAACTACGCCACAAGTTTCATTTGCTAATTCAGCAGATGATGATTTACCTGTTCCGATTGCCCAGATTGGTTCGTAAGCAACAACTGATGAAGCGATTTGTTCTTCAGTTAAACCTTCTAATGCTGCTTTTACTTGTCCAGATACAAAGTCAGCTGTTTCTCCAGCTTCACGTTGCTCTAAAGTTTCTCCACAGCAAATGATTGGTAACATACCGTTACGTAAGATTGCTTTTGCTTTTTTGTTGATGTCTTCGTCAGTTTCTCCAAAGTATTCTCTACGTTCGGAGTGTCCGATAATTACATATTCAACACCTAAATCAGCCAATGCTTTAGGACTTGTTTCCCCAGTGAATGCACCTTCATCTTCGAAGTAGCTGTTTTGTGCAGCTGTTCTTAATTCAGTACCTTCACTTAAACGTTTAATTGTTTCTAAAAATAGTGCTGGTGCACCTACGACAGAATCTACAGCATCCGCTGAAGGGATTTTCCCTTTAACTGCTTCAACAAAATCTGCAGCTTCTTGAGCTGTTTTGTTCATTTTCCAGTTACCAGCAATAATTGGTTTACGTGACATATATATACTCTCCTTAATTTAAAGTCTCAGTAATTATTTCTCGTCGATTGAAGTAACACCTGGTAATTCAGTACCTTCTAGATAGTTTAATGAAGCTCCTCCACCTGTTGAGATGTGTGAGAATTTATCTTCATAACCTAATTGTGCGACCGCAGTTGCTGAATCTCCCCCACCAACAATTGTCGTCGCGTTTTCTAGATCAGCAATGGCTTCACAAACACCAATGGTTCCTTTTGCGAATGATTCCATCTCGAATACACCCATTGGGCCATTCCATACAACTGTTTTAGCATCTTTTAATACATCTTCGAATACTTTAACAGATTCTGGTCCACAGTCTAATCCTTGCCAGTCAGCAGGGATATCATCTACAGAAACAACGTCTGTATTTGCGTCATTTGAAAAATCATCTGCAATGACTACATCTACTGGTAAAACAATTTTGTCTCCAGCAGTTTCTAGTAATTCTTTAGCTAAAGGAATACGGTCTTCCTCTAATAATGATTCTCCAACTTCTTTACCTTGTGCTTTCAAGAATGTGTAAGCCATTCCTCCACCGATAATTACTTTATCAGCTTTGTTTAATAATGATTCGATAACTTTAATCTTATCAGATACTTTCGCACCACCTAAGATAGCTACAAATGGACGTTCAGGATTATCAACTGCGTCTCCTAAGAATTTTAATTCTTTTTCAACTAAGAATCCTACAGCAGAGTCTAAGTTTGATGCAATTCCAACGTTTGATGCGTGAGCACGGTGAGTTGTTCCGAATGCATCGTTTACGAATAAGTCACCTAATGAAGCCCAGTATTTACCTAATTCTGGATCATTCTTAGATTCTTTCTTACCTTCTAAATCTTCGTAGCGAGTGTTTTGAACTAATAAAACGCCACCCTCAGATAGGTTAGCTACTGCTTCTTCTAATTCTTCTCCACGTGTTTTGTCTGAGAAAAGAACTTCTTTATCTAATAACTCGCTTAAACGTTTTGCAACTGGTTCTAAACTGTTGTTAGCTTTATCTTCTTCAGTTTTAATACGTCCTAAGTGAGAGAACAATACTACTTTCGCATTGTTTTCTATTAAATAATTGATTGTTGGTAAAGCCGCTTCGATACGGTTATCGTTGGTGATTTTTCCATCAGCCATAGGTACGTTGAAGTCAACGCGGACTAAGACTGTCTTACCATTTACTTGAATATCATTTAATGTTTTCTTTGCCATTATATATCCTCCTATATAAAGTCCTTAAAAAAATAATAGCGGGGAAGCTTAAGCCTCCCCGCTATTTTGGATAGACGCTTAGGTATAAACGCTATGCAATTAATTATAATTTAGCGAAGTATTCTAAAGTACGAACCATGTTTCCTACGAAGCCAGCTTCGTTGTCATACCAAGCAACAGTTTTAACTAATTGAGATCCATCAGCTGCTTCTTGGATTTCAGTTAATGTAGAATCAAAGATTGATCCTGCATGTGTTGAAATAATATCTGAAGAAACAATTGCATCTTCATTGTATGCAAATGAATCGTTTGAAGCTTTTTTCATAGCTGCGTTGATTTCATCAACAGTAGTGTTTTTCTCTAATAATGAATAGAAGATTGTGTGTGAACCAGTGATTGTTGGAACACGTAATGCTGATCCATCTAATAATCCATTAACTTCTGGGATTACTTTACCGATTGCTTTTGCAGCACCAGTAGATGATGGGATAATGTTTTGTGCTGCTGCACGTCCATCACGGAAGCTTCCGCTTGGTGAATCTTGTAATACTTGTGATGAAGTGTAAGCATGAACTGTAACCATGTTACCAGCTTTAATTCCATATTCATTATGTAATACATTAACTACTGGAGCTAATGAGTTAGTTGTACATGATGCTGCTGAAATAATAACGTCATCAGAAGATAAGATATCTTCGTTAACACCGAATACAATTGTTTTAGTATCTGCATCTTTAGCTGGTGCAGAGATAACTACACGTTTAGCACCTGCATTGATATGTGCTTGTGATTTTTCAGCTGAAGTGTAGAATCCAGTACTTTCGATGACGATATCTACTCCAAGGTCTCCCCATGGTAAGTTATTAGCATCTTTTTCAGCAAATACTTTAATTTCTTTACCGTCAACTACTAAACTTTCACCTTGTAATTCAACATCGTGATCAAAACGTCCGTGAGCTGTATCATATTTTAATAAGTAAGCTAAGTTATCATTATCAGTTAAATCGTTAACTGCAACAACCTCTAAATCTGCGTTTGTTTCTAAAATACGACGGAATACTAAACGTCCGATACGTCCAAAACCATTAATACCAACTTTTACTGCCATTAAAAAATTCCTCCTTAAGGATTTTATTTCAAAGGGTCTCCCCATTTAAAACCATATTTGCTAAACCTTCATCACAGATTAACCATCCATGACTCGGGGCTTTTTGAAAGAACGCTTCTAAAGCTTTCGCCTTAGAAGATCCTCCCACGATTGTAAGTAACAAAGGTATATTAGATAAATCTTTAAATTTCAACCCTATCCTAGGATAACGTAAAACCGTTTCTCCATAAGAATCGAAAAATATACCAAATGCTTCTCCAACGGCGTGTCCATTCTCGATAATTTCTTGTTGTTCGTCTGTAATCTCTCTACGTTCCGCCATTACATTAGCAGTTCCTATACTTAATAACAAGCAATTTGCACTCTTACTCATATCAATGACTTCTTTAATCATTGGATCTTTGAGCAATATCTCCGAAGTTTCTTTACCTAAATTCTCAGGTATAAACAACGGAATATACTTAGAGTCTGTTTGCTGCGCCATTAAGCTCCCCACGCTATTTGATTGGATATTAATCGAACTTCCCAATCCTCCACGTGAAGGAACGAATGTAATACTTCTTCCATCTGATAATTCTGGTGTGAATGATTCTGCTACTTTAGATAAAGTAGATCCACCTGTAACTGCAACCACATTATCACCTTCAGGTAAGTGTTTGTCCAAAATTAAATGAACGACTTGACCTAAGAACTGATAAACTGATGCATCTTTATCTGCATCACCTGGTACAATCCGACAATGTTCAATATTAAGCTTTCTCTTTACAGCCTCTTCCACTTCGTAAAACTTATGTTGTTGTTGATTAAGCAAATGCTCATCAATCATCACAATAAGGTCTCTCCCTTGTTGTGTTAGTTTTACGCCACTACGGTTTACGGATACGAGTGATTGACTTTTCAGCATCTCTAATATCGTTCTTACCGTTCTTTCAGTGAAATTAGTCTGTTGTGAAATAAACTTACGACCAATTCGTTTGTTTACATCATCCAAAACACGTAATACTGCGAGCCTCTCAGCTAACAAATCACTCACTTCAGGAACAATTGACTGAATAATTGTGAATATATCGGCCATTAATTCCCTCCTAGATGGTCAAAAGGCGACCATTACATACAGAGCTACAACTCACTCAGAAAATCTAAATGAGTCTCACACCATGTCATTATCATACCATGACTTGAGTCACCTTGCAACTGAAAAGCTCTTTATCCTGGCTAAAAAACAACCTAACGGGTCACAATATGTCCAACGAGGTCAGTTATTATTAATTTATTAGGAATAAAACCAAACAAATACGCCCGTACAATGCTATTATCGCACGAAATACCTAAGTATTGCGAGTAATATCCATTGAACGGACGTATAAATTATAGATTATTTATCTATGTCATATTATTTTTTATTTAAAGCTTTGCTACTTTCCATGATTCCATCAATTAAGCCGTATTCAAGTGCTTCTTCAGCTGTTTTGAAATTATCACGATCAGTATCTTGCTCAATGACTTCAATTGGTTGACCTGTTTTGTCACTTAAGATTTTATTTAAACGCTCACGAGTTTTAAGTATATGACGAGCAGCAATTTCAATCTCTGTTGCTTGTCCTTGTGCGCCACCTAATGGTTGGTGAATCATTACCTCAGCATTTGGTAAAGCCCAGCGTTTACCTTTCTCTCCGGCTGCTAATAAAACTGAAGCCATTGATGCTGCCATACCGATAACAATTGTTTGTACATCTGCATTAATAAAGTTCATTGTATCGTACATAGCCATCCCAGCTGTTACACTCCCACCTGGTGAGTTAATATATAGGAAGATATCTTTTTCTGGATCTTGTGCGTCCAAGAATAAAAGTTGAGCAATCACTGAGTTTGCTACGTTATCATCGATTTGACCACTTAACATAATAATTCTGTCTTTTAGTAAACGTGAATAAATATCATAAGCACGTTCTCCACGTGATGTTTGTTCTATTACTGTAGGTACTAAATTCATAGTATTCCTCCTTCGCGAATTTAAAGCTGTTAAACAACTTTCTAACCAAGTATAACTCATAGGTCAATAAAGGTCAAGAATATTACTCGGTAAGATTTTTTGCATTATTTACCCCTTATATCGACGTACTAATATACAAAAATAAAGAAGCCGAGTTTTTACACTCAGCTTCTGATTAGTTCTTTATCAATCTTGATTATTCTGCAGACTCTTCAGATTCTTCTGAACTTTCTTCAGATGTTTCTTCTTCAGTTGAAGATTCTTCTGAGCTTTCTTCAGATGACTCTTCTGAACTTTCTTCTGAGCTCTCTTCAGATGTTTCTTCTGAAGCTGCTTCTTCAGTACCTTCTTCTGTAGTTTCTCCACCTTTAGTAATTCCGAATGAGTGAACGATTGATACTGTACGTTCTTCACCTTCGTGTAAGTTACCTTCGATTTGGTAGATATCTACTCTTAATTCATCTCCACTTACAGTATATGCAGCGAAGTTTTGAACTGCTGAATCACGGTTGTTTGAATGACTTGTATCGAATGCTTCTGATTCTTGTGGTTGTCCACCGAATGCGAATAAGTTGTTATAGTAATCAACGTCTTCTTGAGTCATCCAATCTAAGTTAGGTCGAACAGTGTGTACGTGTTCTACACCTTTAGAATAAATATCGTCATACTCTTTAGTACCATCAGTGTTTGGTAATACGAAGATTGTTCCTTGAGGATTTACGTAATACTCTACATCACCTTCTGTAGTCGTTTCAGCTTCATCCACAACACCGTTAGAGAAGTTCTCATCAGTTGGAACATAGTTTAATGGTTTAGTACGTGAAATTACGTGGTCATGACCTTGTAAAGCTAAATCAACATCTAACTCGTCAATTAATTCCATGAATTCTTCACGAACTAATTGAACATCTGTATCTTGTAATGAGTGATATGATTTAGAGAATAATGGTTTGTGGTAAGATAATACAACCCACTCAGCACCATTAGCACGTGCTTCTTCAACGTCATTTCTGATCCAATCAATTTGTTCTTGTCCTAAAGCTTTTCCTTCTGGATTATCTTCAGATTCTTTGTTGTCGTTAGTGTTTGCTACAACAAAGTGAACACCGTTATAATCGAATGAGTAGTATGATCCACCATCGACAGCATCGTTTTCAGCTGGAACGTTAATATGCTCATTAAATTTAGTTGTTAATTGAGGATCTCCATATGATAAGGCATACTCATCGTGGTTACCTGCTGCAACAGCGAATGGTACTTGTAAGATAGACTCTTTAGATTGCTCTAAGATGTCAACCCACTCATCTTCAACTTCAGCAACTTCAACCACGTCACCTGTATGTAATACGAAATCTGCTTCAGTTTCTTCTAATGCTGTAGCAACAGTGTCAGCACCAAATGCTGCTTCGTTATATACATGCTCATTCCAGTATGCGTTTTGAGTATCTGTATATTGTACGAATGTAAATTCTTCTCCTGCTTCACCAGCAGTTGTGAAAGTACCTACTTCACTTGTTTCTCCTGCTTCACTACCTACTTGATAGTAGTAAGTTGTGTTTGGCTCTAAGCCTTCTGCATTTGCTTTATATGAATATTCAGTCACTTCTACTAAATCCATCGATCCAACAGCTGAACCTGAAGTCCATTCTGGACCTGAAACATTCTCGTCAGTATAGTATCCGTTAACTTGTGGTTCGCCGTTATCGTCAGTGACTACTTCGCCTTCTTCATCATATTCGATGTCAGCAAAGATAAAGTAACCATTCTCATCACGTTCACCATAAGTGTTTACTACTTCTTCTGCAGTCGCTTCAAATTCTAAGGCGTCACTTAAATCTTCATTAGTAGAAACCCAAACTTTAGCATCTTCAGCTAATTCAGTTGTGTACCAGTTGAATCCCATTTGCGTACTAGGATCACCATTAAACGTAGTAATAAGACGGTTTGGCGTATTATTAGGTGCTACCTCCGCTACAGTTGGCTTTTCTTCACTTCGTTCAATATCTTGTGCTAATGTCGCTACTGGTGAGAGTAATTGAGCAGCAAGTAATGATCCAGTGATCAATTTCTTAAGACTTAAATTTTTCATTCTTTGAAATCCTCCTCATATTTTTATAAGCTATCCACAGTGCTTATAAATATAGTTTAACAAGCCATTGTAAATACAATGTAAATTCTATGTAAATGTTACGTAAACTTTACAAAGTTTCATAAATACAGTGTTTTTATACTATTCTGAATTTAAAGCAAAAAAAATAGAGCTAATCAAAAAGATTAGCTCAACAAAATTATTCAGCTGTATTAGATACAACTTCTTTTCCATCGTAGTGTCCACATGATGAACATACACGGTGGCTTAATTTTAATTCTCCACAGTTAGCACAAGTATTCATTCCTGGTACTTGTAACTTGTAGTGTGTACGACGTGCTCTTTTCTTTGCTTTTGATGTTTTACGTTTAGGTACTGCCATTCTCTACACCTCCTAGTTGATGTTTGAGGTTATTCTTCCTCATCTTCGTTATCTAATAGCGTTTTTAAGGCTGCAAAGCGAGGATCAACCGTTTCGGCTTTCTCTTCCGCTAAGTTTTGCTCGTATTCTTCTTCGGTGACGACTGTCCAATCATTACCCGACGGTAAATCTCCGTCTTCTTCTCCTGGTTTCAATACTCTTGTAGGTATATTAATCGCGATGTTATCAGTCACTGCTGCATCTAAATCAATATAATCATACTGAAGTACAATCGTAGTCTCTTCATATTCCCCGACGTTTCCATCATATTCCTCATACACATAACGTTCGCTAATTGGAATGTTTAAGTGTAATGATACTGGTTCTAATGATCTCGATGACGGCACCGTCAGTCGAGTATCGATTTGACCATGAAGAATGATATCTTCATTAGAAGGTACGAAATATCCGTTTACAATCACTGATTCCACATCTAAGATTGAAGGGTTTCGCTCCATGAGCTGTTCTTTTATATCTAAAGATTCTTCAAAATTAATCATATCATCAGGATGATCTTTTAATTGGCGGATTGTCCATTTCATCTATTATCACCTCTAAAACGACAAGATTTATTATATTGAAGTTTACAATTCTTGTCAAGATTATTTTAATATTAACACGATTCCTTTTCAATTAATAGTGAATTGGGAATCTTCCAGTGTTTTGTTGCATTATTCTATGTTTTGGATTGAGTGAAAAGACTGTATCCGCACGTAAATTTAATTGATAATTTTGTGCGTTGTCTTGAGTCAAATTACTAAATAATTTTAATCCAGTTTGGTTTCGCTTCATCTTAAGTACTTTTCTTCCTACATCTGTGTAACCTAACACTCGAATAGTCAGCTCTTCATTATTTAAATCAATGCTTTCCTGCCATTCCTTATTTGTTATATTCAACAAAATCATCATTAGCTTTCTTTGGATGGATGCTTTCGTCCATCTTTTAGATGTGAGTGCATCAATTAAAGATTCAAAATTACTAGTTTCCAAAATTTTCTGATAAATATAATGTTCAACACCATAATCAATGCCTTGATATTGAGTTAAGCGTTCAGCACTTTGACTTTGTACTTGGTACTTTAGTAAATCATAATAATCAGCAAGTTGCACGTTTGGATGACTCACTAGTTTTTGAAACATCCGCTTAGGTACAGTATCCTCGGTGACTAATTGTTGACGATTCAATTCTCTTATTTGGCTGCCACTTAAGACTTCTTGCATATTTTCATTGTGTTTAATTCTAGAAATAGCTATAACATCCATCTTAGAATTTAATTGCTTCAATGCCTTAATGTATTGAATCCCTAATAAATGATTCGGTGAGTCTGTTAAAAGTTTCGCCTTTTCAGAAGAGTTATCTATAGCTTCTAAAGCAGATTGATAACTCGCTGCATAAGAATAGCCGTCGTTGAGATAAGTTTTAACACTTCTATCGATTGCTTCTTCATTCTCAACTAACCAATCAACATAAGAATTCAAGGCTTCGTAGGTAGCAGATTCTGTTCCAAAAACAAGCTGATCTGAACCTAATAATTCTAGTGTCTTAACCGCCCAATACGCGAAGTAATCCGCTGCTTGTAAACTTGCTAAGAGTGGTAACTCTAAGACGAGGTCAGCACCGTATTCCAATGCAATCTCAGCTCTTTGCCATTTATCAATTACAGCAAATTCTCCGCGTTGAACAACATTTCCACTCATCAATACAACGAGCGCATCTGCCGAAGTTCTTTGCTTCATTTGTTCTAATTGATATTGGTGGCCAAGATGGAAAGGATTATATTCGGCAATGACTGAAACAAGCTTCATCTTATAACACTCCCCAACTCTTACTTACTACATCTAAAGAACCAACGGTCTGCCTCTTCATCTGTTCTCTTGTCATAATATTTACTTCCGTAATCAACAAACACTTCAATCTTATCCGGTTGAAAGCCTGCTTCAATTAAAGCATCCATATACTTCTCTAATGGGAAAGTTTGCTCTTGAAGTTCAACATCGACACGTTCAAACTGCGCCCCCTCAACTTGTCTATAGACAGTCAAGTAATGCTCAACGCTAAGTGATTCAGCATCACTGGCGCTTTCCCAAATTAAAGTTGCTGACTCGTCTTGATCAAAGTATTCAAAGTCAGAAAAGACATCCGTCATTTGATACGGTGTCCAAACATCAAACAATAACGTTCCTTGCTCAGACAAAGTGCGATACATCCCTTTAAACGCCTCTTTAATGGCCTCGTAGTCGTTTAGAAAGCATAGCGAATCCAAGTAACAAGTAACCAAGTCAAAGCCCCTTAAATCCGCTGACAAACGCGTCATATCACCATACTTGAATTCAACATTCGGTAAATTAACTACTTCTTGACGTGCAACCTCTAACATATCCTCATCAATATCAATCCCAGTGACTGAATCAACGAAAGGGATCATCAGTTGCGTAAACCAACCTGTTCCACAGGCGATGTCTAACATTTTTTTAGGCTTACGATCTAAACTATTTAAAGTATAGTCTACCCAATATTCATACACAGATAGATCATTAAATCGATCATATACATCTGCTATTTGGCTGAAACTCATTGTTCTGTGATCCATTCGCTGACATCAACTAATGATGCATCTTGCCAAATTTTTTCTAAGTTATAATTTGCACGTTCAGAATAGTGGAACACATGAATAATAATATCATTCATATCGATTAATACCCATTTACCACCGTTTTTACCTTCAACGTTTTTTAATTCGAAATTATTCTCTTCAATCACGCTAGTAATTTCATTAACAATTGCTGATAATTGTCGTTCATTTTTTGCATCCATCACGACAAAGTACTCTGCTAATGGTGTCAATTGTGCGACGTCTAAAACCATGATGTCCTGTGCTAAACGATCATCTGCGGCGCGTACAATGACTTCTAATTTTTCTTTTGTGTTTATAATAATTAACCCTCCTGTTTTTTTGCCCAGTGGTTATAAATAACCACACTTTCAACATATACTTTCTTATTCGTTTCAACAAGATGTTTGATTGTTTCTCTCATCTTGTAAAAGACAACTGCATCCAAATCTGTTTCGGCTAATTTTCGAGCTTCATCCACCCCATCAAAGTTGCGACCAGGTTCAATATAATCTGCCACAAAGAGTAATTTGCTCAGTAAGCTCATTTCCTTCGCGCCAATCGTGTGTTGTGCAATGGCATGAATGATTTCATCGTCGAACACACTATATTTCGCACGCGCTAATTCTGCCGCAGCTAGGCCGTGCCATACTGCTTCATTCGCAACTCTTAAAGACTCATACGGTGCATACATTGTCGCAAGTTGATACATCTTTTCGTCTGTATATTCTTTACAATGATCATGCATTAAAGCAGAGATACTCACTTTTTCTAGATTTTTGTAATCATATTGTCCTGCTAATTCTAACGCTGTTTCTTCGACACGAAGAACATGTTTAAATCTTTTTGGTTTGAGTTCTTCTTTAAGATTATTAATTAATTCTTCACGCGTCACGTTTATATAATCTTTCGTGTATAGAATTTCTGATACCAAACTCTTGCCCTCTTTCTTTAATCTATCTCATAAAGTCTGTGTTCTTGGATATAGGCGGCCACTTTACTTGGAACCTGATAGCGGATTGATTGTTCTAAGTATACTCTGAGTCGTATCTCTGTTGAACTCAATTCAATCAAAGGTGAATCGACCCAAAGAATAGGATATTGACCTTGGTATGGAAATTCACCTGGACGTCTGACTCCAACAAATTGAACTAATTGAACTAATTCATCAATTTGCTTCCAAGTTGATAAATCGTTCGCGCTATCCGAACCGATAATGAAATAAAAATCAGATTCTGGATAAGTCTCAACGAAATGTCTCATTGTATCAACAGTATAATTCACGCCACCACGATGAATTTCATAAGGTTGAACTTTGAATAGTGGATTGTTTTCAATTGCTAATTGAATCATTTGAACACGATGTTGTGAAGCAATTGTTGTCTTTCCAGGTGCATGAGGCGGTTTCGCTGTAGGCATAAACCAAACTTCATCTAATTCCAATTGGTTCCCAACTTGTTCTGCCATTAATAAATGACCGAGATGAGGTGGATTAAATGTTCCACCTAAAATACCAATCCGTTTACGCTCATCTCCCGATGAATCCGGAGTAAATTGGCTCAGAATAATCGGTTCGAGTGCTTCTTCAATTGACATAAACTCTTGCGCATTTAATGTGCCATTTGAAATACCCATTCTACACGTCCCCTTAGCTTAATCGATTTACTTGTTGACTGATTTCCTGATGTTTTTCTTTTGATGATGGACGGTATAATATCGCTGTACTTCCGATTGTTTGAATAATAACACCACCGATTTCATCCGCAATTTTGTTAGCAACGTCATCTAAATCTTCATCACTGTTTTGTAAGATGACAAATTTAATTAATTCACGCTTTTCAATTGCGTTGTCCACTTGCTCGATAAATACATCTGTTAATCCTAATTTCCCCATCTGGAAAAGAGGTTTTAAATTATGCGAGTATTTACGCAAAAATTTTGTTTGTGCTTTGTTTAATGTAATCATATTAATTCCCTTCGTTTAAATAATTGCTGTACGTTTAGATACGCTAATTTCTTTAGGTAGCCAAACTTTTATTTCTGCTTTTGCATTTACTGTTAACCAACCTAAACCTGTGATACTAATGTCTTGGGTTGGGTCGAGTGTGAATGTTTGTTCTTCCAGCTCTGGATACTCATCTACATAATCCTTGCTTGGTGGTGTTAACATCTCACCAACATGTTTCTGATACAACTCATCTGCATTCTCAGTTTTAGTCCGATGTAAGTACAGATCAGTTGAAACGTAAAAAGTCATCGCTGTCTTTTCAACTTCTGATTGAACGAGATCCACTCGCCCCACACCGGCTAAAAAGATTGTTTGTCCTTCGTTTAATTGGAAGGTTTTTGGTTTGATAGGTTTATTTGGTAACACTTTTTGGTTGTCAGAACGACTTAAATGATGTGCTAATTGAGTACGACGGATGATACCTGGTGTATCAATGATAGCATGTGCATCCGTTAATGGAATTTGAATTAAATCCAACGTTGTACCAGGATGGTTTGACGTTGTAATCACTTCTTTATCTCCACCGTAGTAACCAATCAATTGATTAATCAATGTTGATTTTCCAACGTTCGTCACCCCTACGATATAAACATTGCGATCGCTAATCACTTCTTCAATCTTCTCAGCTAAAGAATAAATCCCCGCGCGCTTTGTCCCGTAAGTTAATACGATATCTTCAGGATACAAACCATGACGGTTTACTGTTTGTCTTATCCAATCTTTTACTTTTGATTTACGCGTTACTTTAGGAAGTAAATCAAATTTGTTTGCTGCAATGATAAATGGTTGGTTCCCGATAAATCGATGTAAACCAGAGATTAAACTTCCTTCAACATCAAAGATATCTACGACTAATACAACAAAGGCATCATCATTAGCAATTTCACCCAATTTATTTAAGAATACATCATCATCAATATCTAAATCTTGTAATTGATTGTAATGTCTTAGTTTAAAACAACGTTGGCAGTAAAATTCACCTTTTTCAATTCCTTTATTTAACGCAGATTGTGGTAAGTAACCTATCTCATCTGGATTCTCTGTTTGAATGGTTGCCCCGCAACCGATACATTGAAATGTTTCTTGCTCACTCAAGCGTATTCCCCCAATCACCTGTTCGGTCTATGCCGACGATTTTAAATGCTAGCTTTTCTAACATACGATTAATTATTGTATATATATTGTCATTTGGTGCAATCGGTTTGACTAAGATACTCTTAAGATGATTACGATTCGCACCAATCACATCTGTCATAACTTGATCTCCAATAACAGCGACATTCTCCTTAGGTACTTGTAAATCCTCGATAGCAAGTACAAAATGCTTTCTGCGTGGTTTTAAAGCACTAGAAGTAAACCTTAACTCTAATGGTTCTGCTACTTTAAGTACTCGATCATAGTTGTTGTTTGATAAGAGATAAATACCAATCCCTGCGTCTTTAAATCTTGTTAACCATTCAGCCATCTCTTCAGTATGCTCCCACTGATTCCACGCAATAAGCGTATTATCTAAGTCGCATATGATTGCTTTAATATCATGTCTCAATAAATCATCTGGCTTAATTGCGTAAATTGAATTGATGGTCCAGGTTGGAGTCAATAATTTTTTCATATAGTCCCCTTTTAAATTCTTATATTGTCTTTGATATTATAACATATTATTCCAACATACTATAATAACATATTAAATCAGAGTACTGAACACTATTTGATCACATTGACAAATAAAACCTCTATCTAACAAAAAAATAATCCTAATAAATTATTACTTCATGTTATAAATCTATAACATTGAATAATTTATTGGGATTATTTGCTGAGTTTAATTAACCTAATAATTCGTAAATTTCAATTGCTACTAAATCGATATCGTCGAAACGGTAAGTTGTTCCTCGTTGACTATCTGATAATTCGAATGCTTTATCATCTGCATGATAAGTTACTTGGCATTTTTCAACACCATCTAATTCAAAACGGCGAACCTCTGGTTCACTATTATTAGCATTTACCATTGCTTCTAAGCGTTGGATAATACCTGTCAAAACTGAAGTTTTCATAGTTGATTCCTTTCGTTAACAGAATTGCTCAATATGTGAGCAGCAAAACTAAACTAGGTTAGTTTTTCAATATAGTATATGTTAACAAAATGCATTGAAATTGCAAGAAGTTACATAAACTATTTTTGATTCATTCTTATTTTTCTACATCTACTGCATAAGTTACATATTACTCCACGGTTCTTTAATCTCACTTAACATTCTATCAAAGAAATTTGATCGTGACTGATCTGTGTTTTGAATGATATTATCATAGAACGCATAAACATTCTCTGCAAAGCGTTCAGCAGAGATACTTTCTAATGATTCAGGATTAATATTCTCAATTTCACCCGCGTACTTCTTGTTTAAATATTTAACGATGGCTTCTGATAATGACCCATTCGGTGCATAGAGTTGTCCGAATTCTCCTGTTTGAATAATTAAGTTTAAGTAATCATTTTCTTTCGCCACAATTGGCAATCGATTCGCGATTGACTCTAAGTATGTTAAACCTTGGGACTCCGATTCACTCGCATTTATGTATAAATCAGCCATTTGGTAATATTGATTGACTTCATTATGTGAAATTTCACCTATGAAGTGAACATTCTCCAATTCATATCCTTTAGCAATGGTTTCTAGAGTCTCTCGGTAAGGTCCGTCTCCAACTATGACTAAATGAGCCGCTGGATACGCTTCTTGAACCGCCGGGAATGCCATAATAACCTCGTCTAAAGACTTCTCTTTCGATAAGCGCGATAATGATAGTAATACCGGTGCATCATGTGGTATATTCAATTTCTTACGGGTCATCGCACGATAATTTTCGTTGAATTCTGGTAAAAAAACTCCGGTTGGAATAATTCGCATCGGCGCTTCAACACCATAGTCTTTTAACGTAGCATAAGTTAATTCACTTGGTGTAATCACTCCATCTGCTTGTCCACAGAATAGTTTTGAAAACCAACGTACGTGTTGCCGTTTAATTAAGCGCCCATCCCAAATGTAGTGAGTGTAATTTTCATACATCGTATGATAAGTATGAACTGTCGGAATTTTTAATCTGCTTGCTACATATTTACCAGCTAAACCTAAGCTGAATTCTGTATGTGTATGGATTATATCTAAGTCATATTCTCTTGATATCTTTACGCATCGATCTAAACCACCAAAAGCTATTCGGCGATCTTCAAAACTCGCAAAAGGTATACTTGGTAATCTAACTACGCCATTTTCTGGCCGTGCTTCTGGATCTGATGTTGTAAATATTATGACTTCATGGCCAACTTTTCTTAACTGATCACAAAGTATCTTGATTGAAGTCGATACTCCACTTACTTGTGGAAAATATGTGTCAGTAAACATGCCAATTCGCATCAAATACCCCTCTCAACTATAATTTTTCATATAAATTATAGTACTTTTTAAAGTGTAGACCTATTGTATCACAAGGTATTTTCAATGTGTAGATTTACATTTATAAGATGCGTTTAAGTCTCTTATAGACAAAGATCGCTAAGAGCGCTTTAAATATATCTCCTGGGATAAAAGGTATCAACCCTAGTTGTAAAACATGCGTAAAGCCAGTTTCAATATCTAATACGTTTCGAAAGATAATATACATGTAACTTAAACCAATTATATATAAAATAACCGTTCCAATTAATGTGATACCAATCAGTTTCGAATTTGTTTCAGGTCTCAATCGTTGTTTGAGATAACTAATAATAAAACTCGCTGGAATAAAACCAATCACAAACCCAAAGGATGGCGATATGAATGATCCAAACCCTCCAGTTCCACCACTAAATACAGGCAGTCCGAATAGTCCAATAACTAAATAAATTAACGTCGTTAATCCCGCGTATTTCGCTGGTAATACTAAACCTATCATTAATATTGCAAATGTTTGTAATGTTAATGGGACCGGACCAAAAGGAATGGTTAGTTGTGAACATATAATTAGTAAAGCTAGCATTAAAGCCATTTGTGTCAATTGTCTTGTTTTCATTTAGTTTCCTCCCTTAGCAAACTGACTACTTGATAAATGAATTTCTTGTCCGAATAATTCTTCCATCTCACCTGAAGGCAACTCCACAATTAAGTGACCTTCTTCGTTTATTCCGCGTATGATACCATGTCTTTCCTCAGCTTTAACGGAATACGTCACAGGTTTGTTAATCCCTAATAGATGAGTCGAATAGTAAGGTAAATATTCTTTCTTATCAATCTCTTTAATATAAGTGAGGAGGCGATAGACGTAAGTTGAGAGTAATACATTTAAGTTTAGTTCTTTAGGTAACTCACTCCCATACAAGGTTCCTGCAACACCTTGTGTCATCTCATCAGCTTCATCGAAGTCACCTGCTAGATTCAGCCCTAAACCTATAACTACCGATGTAATCTGGCCACTTTCGATATCACTGATTGCTTCACATAGAATCCCGCTGACTTTTTTTCCTTCATAAAATAAGTCATTAACCCATTTGATATCAATGACTTTCCCAGTGACTTCCTCAATCGCTTCTGACATCGCTGTAGCCGTTGCAATCGTGAATAATGGAATATGTTCTGGTCGTGTTTGGTTAACTGGAACGAGTAAAGATGAGTAAAGTCCTTCTTTGATAGTTGAATGAAAAGTCTTGCCGTATCGACCTCTTCCTTTCGTTTGCTTTCTTGAGATCACATACTTACTTTCGTTCGGATGGTTAGCTGCATGTACTTTTGCGACATCATCCGTTGAAGTGACTTCATCATAAAGTGTGATTTTTAAGTCTGATCCATGTTCGCCTAGTAATAAACTTATTTGTTCTGGATCAATACTTTTCGAACTTTGAATGTACTGATACCCTTTTCTAGGGATACTTTGAATCACATAACCTTGATCACGTAACTCTTCGATTGCTTTCCAAACAGCACTTCGTGTGACAGCAAATTCAGTGGCTAATTCTTGACCTGAATGGACTGTACTGTTTCCTTCAGATAATTTCTTTAATAATTTATTTTTTAGTGTCATTTTTTACTCCTTTGGTCAACTTGTTTTTATAAACGGTTGACGTAGAATGAATAATAAAATCCTAGGCTAAGTAAATAACCTAGGATGCTATATTAAATTTATTTTATTGCTTCTTCAACTAATGCGACCACTTCTTCAGATGATGTACATTCATTAATTGCTTTTTCAGCCAATGCTTGCATATCAGTTAAGTTTAAACGTCTCACTAAACTACGTGTTTTTAATACACTTGAAGCACTCATAGAGAAATCATCTAAGCCTAAACCAAGTAATAATGGTACAGCCGTTTGATCTCCTGCCATCTCACCACACATACCTGTCCATTTACCTTCAGCGTGTGAAGCATCAATCACGTTCTTAATTAAACGTAGAATTGATGGGTTATATGGTTGGTATAAGTATGAGACACGTTCATTCATACGGTCTGCTGCCATTGAATATTGAATTAAGTCGTTTGTTCCTATACTGAAGAAGTCAACTTCTTTGGCGAATTGATCCGCTAACATTGCTGCTGCAGGAATTTCAACCATAATACCAATTTGAATATCTTCTGAAACTTCTACACCTTCAGATAATAATTCTTCTTTAACTTCTAGTAAGAATGATTTTGCTTCACGGAATTCTTGTAAAGTAGCAATCATCGGGAACATAATACGTAACTTACCATGTACAGATGCACGTAATAAAGCACGTAATTGAGTTTTGAACATGTCTTTCTTGTCTAACGAGATACGAATTGCTCGGTATCCTAAGAATGGGTTCATCTCTTCTGGCAATTCTAAATATGGTAACTCTTTGTCTCCACCAATATCCATCGTACGAACAACAACTGCTTTACCATCCATTGCTTCTAGCACTTCACGGTATGCGTCGTATTGTTCGTCTTCAGTTGGGAAGTCAGAAGAATCCATATATAAGAACTCAGTACGGTATAAACCAATCGCTTCGGCACCATTCTCAAGAACAGCCGTCACGTCTTTAGGAGTACCAATGTTGGCAGCGAGTTCAACTGCGTGGCCATCTTTAGTTTCTGATGGCGAATCCACAAGTTTAGCCCATTCTGCTTTTTGTTCTTCAAAAGCTTGTGCTTTTTCTTCGTATTCTTTCACTTGTTCTTCTGTCGGATCAACAATAATGTGACCTTCCATTGCGTCAACGATAACTAAATCGCCATCTTTAACTTGAGATACAATTGAGTTTGTACCAACAATTGCTGGAATCTCTAAAGAACGCGCCATGATTGCCGAGTGAGAAGTACGTCCACCAATATTTGTAACGAACGCTTTCACAAACTGCTTGTTTAATTGAGCAGTATCACTTGGTGTTAAATCATGGGCAATAATAACAACTTCTTCGCTAATTGTCGCTGGGCTAGGTAATTTAACACCTAATAATGCAGCAAGAATACGTGTTGAAACGTCTTTAACGTCTGCAGCACGTTCTTGCATATAAGCGTTATCTTCCATTGCACTAAACATTTGAATGAACATATCACTCACGTCGCCTAATGCAGCTTCAGCGTTGATTCCTTCGCTCGAAACTTTTTCTCTTACTTGTCCAGTAAATTCTGGGTCAGATAAGAACATTAAGTGAGCATCGAAGACTTGTGCTTCTTCTTCACCTAATGATTTTTCAGCAATTGAGCGAATTTGTGTGATTTCAGCTGTCGCTTGTTCAACCGCTGTATCAAAGCGAACTGCTTCTGCTTCAGCATCTTCCACTGTAGTACGATCAAAAGTTAAATCTGGTTCTGTTAATAGATACACTGGCGCAATTGCAATACCATCACTAGCAGCAATCCCAGTAACTTCGATTTTTGTCATTATGCAGATAATCCTTCGTTTTTCAACGTCTCTGCAACAGCTTCAATGGCTTCTTTTTCGTCGTCACCTTCAGCAGTGATTACAACATCAGCACCTTGCCCAACACCTAAAGACATAACCCCCATGATAGACTTAAGGTTAACTGATTTACCTTTATACTCTAAGTTAATGTCTGAAGCAAATTTACTTGCCGTTTGCACCAATAATGTCGCGGGACGTGCGTGAATCCCAGTCTCAGCAATTACGTTAAATTCTTTCTTTTCCATTCGAAAAATCTCCTTTATAAATGAAATTTTAATATGAGTTTCAATAAATAAAACTCTTACATATATAAGAATACCATTTTTTAAGCGTTTCAACAATATAAACCTATCGATTTATAAACTTTAATGTTTAAAGATGCCTTTAATGTATAAGTTAGCAACGGCTAACTGTGTTTATAATAGTTGTTCTAACTCAATATCTGGATATTTATCTTGGAACCAACGCTCAGCAAATTGATTCTCAAATAAGAACACTGGAGCTCCAAAGCGGTCACGAACTAGTAAGTTACGACTTGAAGACATACTTGGATCCAAATCTTCCTCTTTAATCCAACGCGCAATTTTACTCCCCATTGGAGTCATATCAACTTCAGCATTATATTCATTTAATAAGCGGTATTGGAAGACTTCGAATTGAAGTTGTCCAACGGCACCGATAATATATTCTTCCGTATGATATGTTTTGTATAACTGAATCGCACCTTCTTGAACTAATTGTTCAATTCCTTTATGGAATGATTTTTGTTTCATAACATTTCTAGGGCTGACCTTCATGAACATCTCAGGCGTAAATTGTGGTAAAGGTGGGAAAGCGACAGCCTTCTTTCCTGAATACAAAGTATCTCCAATTTGCAGATTTCCAGTATCATACAGACCAATAATATCACCAGCAACGGCTGTACTCACTTCTTCACGAGTATCTGCCATGAATTGAGTCGTATGTGCCATGCGAATTTTCTTTTGTGTACGATTTAAGGTCACATTCATTCCCGGTTCAAACTGCCCAGAAGCAATCCGAATAAAGGCAATACGATCTCGGTGTGCCGGGTTCATGTTTGCTTGAATCTTGAAGACAAAGCCTGTGAAGTCATCTTCAACTGGATCGACTTCATCGCCACTTTCAAGTTCAATCGCTTTCGGTGCTGGAGCTAACTCTACGAAAGCATCTAAGAATGTTTGAACACCAAAACCAGTTAAAGCTGATCCGAAGAAGACGGGCGTTAACTTACCGTTAGCAATCTTGTCTAAATCAAATTCGTTTCCTGCTTCATGCAATAATTGTGCATCTTCTAAAGCTTGAGAATAGATTGATGATTCTTTAAACGAATGCTCACCTTGAGCTTCTCCGTCTTCATCTAATGGAATAAAGATATCAACCTCTTCCTCATCATTCCCTCTTAATTCAACACGTTCATTATATAAATCATAAAGACCGATTAAGTTACGTCCCATACCCATCGGCCAATTCATTGGATACGCATCAATACCTAAGACTTCTTCCAATTCAGCCACTAACTCTAAGGGCTCACGACCATCACGGTCTAATTTGTTAATAAAGGTGAAGATTGGAATTCCACGGTGACTAACAACTTCGAATAATCGTTTCGTCTGTGGCTCAATCCCTTTACCAGAGTCAACGACCATGACTGCCGCATCCACGGCCATTAATGTACGATACGTATCCTCTGAGAAATCCTCATGTCCCGGCGTATCGACAATATTGACTTGATGTCCGTCATAGTCTACTTGCATTACCGAACTGGTCACAGAGATCCCTCTTTGTTTCTCGATTTCCATCCAGTCAGATTTTGCGAATTTGTTTGATTTTTTACCCTTTGCCTTAACTGTTCCTGCTTCACGAATGGCTCCACTGTATAACAGCATCGCTTCGGTAATGGTTGTCTTACCCGCATCCGGATGGGAGATAATTGCAAACGTACGTCTTCTTTTGACTTCTTGCTCTAAATTATTTACCAAATAGTTACTTCCTTTCGTTATTGTCCGTTTCAAAAAAATGGAACAATGCAATGTGATTGAGTTCATCATTGCATTGTTCATAACATAAAAATTATCCGTTGAGTGTTCTCAACTCGATTAATTTTTTCTCGATATTACGCTCAGGACCTTGAGTCTCTTTTGAAGCTGCATCATTGGCAATCACTTCATGAATTAATTTTTCTAATTCACGTTTCTCTTCATCGGTTAATGTACTCTCAGATACTGACACTTCTTCGTTTTCTTTGCGTTTTTCGACTTTGCCGTCTGAAAATTCGCTAATCTGCATCGTATATTGATCCACTTCACTTTTGGGGAATAGTGATTCAAAATCTGTGCCATCAATAAACTCTGATACTTGATCAACCATTTCACGCATCTCATCTTTCATGAATGTTAAGCGATCTCTTAAAGCATTCCCACCGTTCAATAAATCATTCCCGCGATTGATTGTTTCCTCTTTTAATTGAGCTGCTTGTTCATTCGCTTTATTAATGATTTGCTCCGCTTGTCCAGCTGATTCTTCGACTATTTGTGAACCTTTTTGTCTAGCATCAACGATACCTTCTTTTAAGGCTGACTCTAATTCAATATAGGTTGCAAGTTGGCTTTCTAAGCTTTCAATCTTCTTTTCCAACTCGTCAATTTTACTTTTCTGTTGACTCATCATCGAATCTACTTGACTCGTGTTATAGCCAAATAAACTTTTCGGTATATCTACCACTCATATCACTCCTCTACACTCTAACTCACTCACTGTTATGTACTTCTTATAGTAGCAAATTTTAAAGCATTTTACACGTTCTTTTTACCTATTAATTTAATCAATCATTTCTGATTCTAAATATCTTGCAATTAACTCATATGTCGCATCTACTGATTCGTAGTGTGTACGTTCATATGCATGACTAGAATCTATTCCAGCACCGATTAAACCGTGGCGAACATCTGCTCCAGCTCTCATAGCTGCGGATGCATCACTTGAATAGAATGGATAAATATCTAATTGATATGGAATATCCTTTGCTTTACAAATATTAACGAACTGATTACGCAAGCCTAAGTGATATGGACCTGATCCGTCTTTAGCACAAATCGAGACACTATATTCATCCGTTCGTTGGTCATCTCCCATAGCTCCCATATCTACCGCAAGATATTCTTTGACTTCAGAAGCAATATTAGAATTCCCTCCGTAACCAATCTCTTCGTTGGTTGAGATATAGAAGTGCGTCGTATGTGCTAACTCAATTTGATTACGGTGAATATTCTCAACCAATTCAATTAATAAAGCGACACTGACTTTATCATCTAAATGACGGGATTTAATAAAGCCTTCGTCCGTAATTGTAGCTCTTGGGTCAAATGAGATAAAATCACCCACTTGAATACCAAGTTTTTCAACATCTTCTTGGTTCTTCACTTTATAATCTAAGCGAATTTCCATATTATCTTGATTCCGTTCGGCTGTACGCGCGTCCTTATAGACGTGAACACTCGTTTGGTGCATGAGGATTGTTCCGTTATATTTTTTATCTTTTAAACTAGAATGAACGGTACAGTACTCTCCTTCAATCGCGTTAAAAGTAAAGCCACCAATCAAATCCAGTTTTAAGCGTCCATTCGGTTTAACCGCTCGAACCATTCCACCCAAAGTATCCACATGAGCTGTCACAAAGCGGTGACTTTCTTTATTCTTACCATCGATACTTACAAGTAACCCGCCCTTGGGCGTCACTTCATAACTGACACCCATCTCATCAAACAAACCACAAATATATTGGATAATATCTGCTGTATAGCCCGTTGGTGATGGAATTGTCGTTAAGTTTTTTACATTTTCTAATCGTTTTTTTGATACTTCTTTTATTTCTGTCATAAAAAACACCCTTTGCTCATTGTATTTATATTCTCTATTATAGTAAAATAACGTCAATAATGTCACTGAAATTAATTATACATGAAATCGTGGAGGGTTTTAAATGAAATTTACTTGGGTATTAGATGGAGACACTTCGATTCTAAAGGATGCATTCGATATTCGTAAGAAAGTCTTTATTTACGAACAAAATGTTGATCCGGGAATTGAATTAGATGGTTTGGATCAACAACTAATTCACCTTATCGGATATATTGACAATCGTCCCGTCGCAACCGCACGCATCAATCTTAATGATACTAAAACTAAAGCTAAAATCCAACGTGTGGCTGTCATCAAAGAACATAGAGGGCAGGGCTTAGGTTTTGAATTAATGGAGGAAATTGAAAGATGGGCTAAAAAAAACAACCCTCCCATCGAAGTACTCAGCTTATCTGCTCAAGATTCAGCCATCCCCTTCTATGAGAAACTAAATTACAGAATCACTAATGAAAAAGGCTATTTGGATGCCAACATCCCTCATCATGACATGGAAAAACAACTCAATTAAAAAACGACCCTTTGACTGTTTTAAAATAGTCAAAGGGTCGTTCGTTATGTATTGCTTTAAATAATAGCTGATAAGAATAATTGAGCAATACTAAAGTAGATAAATACTGATGTTAAGTCACTCAGCGTTGAGATAAATGGTCCACTCGCAACTGCAGGGTCAAAACCAAGTCTGTCCATAATCTTCGGTATAAATGAACCTGCAAGATTTGCTACAATAATTGCAGCCATCATCGCTATTCCAATCACTGCACCTAGAACAAGATTTTGTTGCCAGACTAAGATGATTAACATCACTGTAATTCCGACAATGAGTCCAGTAATCGCGCCAGTAATTAATTCAAACATTAATGAAGTAAAGAAGTTCTCGTCATCGTATTTATTTGTCAATTTCCTTACAGCTACGGCCAATGACTGTGTCCCAGCATTTCCGGCTGTACCAGTAATTAAAGTAACAAAAGCAGATAAGACACTTGCTTCAGAAATTAGCGCATCATACTGACTAATTAAAGTCGCTGTTCCCATTCCTAAGAATAGTAAAGTGACCAACCAAGGAAGACGACTTCTTGCCGCTGATAGTGGCGTGTCATGACTCTCTCTAACGTCAACCGCCGCTAAACCAGAGTAGTCACTATCTGCCTCATCTTGTATAACATCTAAGACATCATCAACCGTAATGACACCGAGTAATTCACGGTCAAAACCAACAACAGGAAGCGCTAATAGGTCATAATCTTGAACCATCTTGGCTACTTCTTCTTGGTTATCATTTACTTGAACCGAAATCACACGCGTATTCATCACGTCATGAATCAGCTTATCTTCATCATTAATAATTAAATCCTTTAATGAGATTACACCAACGAGACGATCATTTTCATCTACAACATATACATAGTAAATTGTCTCAGCTTTAATCGCTTGCTCTCTCAGTCTGTGATAAGCGGCACCTAGAGTTAAGCCTTCTTGAACAGAGATAAATTCAGTCGTCATAATCGCCCCAGCTGTCTCGTCTAAATAATTAATCAGCGAGCTGATTTCACGAGCACTTTCTGCAGGCATTAGGTTCATATAGAGATTAATACGTTCACGGTTTTTTAAGCTATTCAACACATCAACCGCATTATCGGCATACATCTCGCCTAGAACTGACGCAGCATAAGGTGGAGACATCTCTTCAAAGTAGATATCAATCGTCTCGTCTTGCGATTCGAGCATGTCGAAGACATCTGCTAATTCTGAAGGAGATAAATATTGATAAATCTTTTCACGATCCTCTTTTTCCAAATTCGCAAATATCATACTTTGCTCATAATTATGTAAGGCTAGATACTCGGTTCTAAATCGAGTCATTCGGTTTTCGTTCAATAATTTTTTAAACGTTTCGATACTCTCTTCAAGAGATCTTTCAAATATTTCCATTTTCTATCTCCTCTTTTCTGATATTTAACCACGTGTGCATATCTTCTGGTATGGCTTGTTTGATGTGGATGTCTTCTCCTGTAAATGGATGAACAAACTGTAACTCACCACAATGCAAGGCTTGTCTTGATATCACGGAATCTTTTACTCCGCCATATAAATCATCGCCAACTAAAGGCCCACCCTTGTGGGCTAAGTGAACTCTGATTTGATGTGTACGTCCTGTGTGAAGCTGCATTCTTAGTAAACTTGCCTCTTCTACTTGTTCTTTTAACCAATACTCAGTTAAAGCAGCTTGCCCTGCTGGATCCACTATTCGACTGATAATTGATTCTGGATTACGGCCAATCGGTGCATCGATATAACCATGTTTATCCCAATCCACTTTATGTGACAAACCATAATAGATTTTAGTTAAACCTTTGCTTTGGATCATCCGGTCCATGTATGCATGGGCAAGACGGTGTTTAGCAATCAACATCAACCCGGTCGTATCACGGTCTAAACGAGTGACGATATGAATCACTTGGTCTTTATATTCTTCTCTTACATAATAACCTTTAATACGATTTGCCATCGAGCTATCTGGATTTTGCTTTGAAGGAATGGAAACCGAAGCACTCGGTTTGTTCACAATCAAGAAATCACGGTCTTCGTAAACGACATCAATCGGGATATCTGACGGTGCTACCGTTTCATGTCCGTGTTCATCCGGTGCAATGAGTGTTAATACATCACCTTGGTTTAAAGTTGCTCTCACGGTCACTTCTTCTTGATTAAGTAAGATCTGCCCACCGTTGTGCTTCACCGCTTTTACAAAATTTCTTGGTATCCCTTCAAAGTGTAAAAAGTGTTTAATCGTTTGTTCTAAAGTATCTTGATACTCCCATGTTAAAATCACATTATCTTCCTAACTTGTTAAAATTTTCTATTGGTATTCTTCAGTATAGAGCGTGAAGAATTGTTCAATTTGTTCCATTGATGACTCATGACTGATTCGCTCTTTTGCTTCGCCATCTTCCATCACAAAGACATACGGAACAGTCTCGACACCAAATGTTTGCATGGCTCCTTGGAAGGTCGCATCGTGTTCGTGTAATCGAGTATTATAGTAATAGATTGGAACGTTTAATTCACTAGCAATTTGGTTAATCTTAGGTGATAAAGCTTTACACCAAGGGCATTCATCAAAGCCAATATATAATAACTTCGCTTGGTCACTCGTCTCTTGCAGAAACTCAATATAATCTGCTTCTGTTTGAACCGCTTCAATCTGTGAATAATCCACTGGAGATTGCGTTCCTTCGGCAAATGTCCCTATCTTATCTAGAGAATCATAGATCTTGCCTTTTGCGTCCTCATTCATTGTTAAGAACGTCGTATCTTCTGAAATAGTAACTGGTGCGTTGATTCGCTCAACTCCGGCGAGTGCGGTATATTCAAACTCATCGCTCTGGCTACTACAAGCCACTACCAAACCAACCGTCATGACTAGACCTATAACTTTCAAAATCCGCTGCATTTATAATATTCTCCTTTAAAGTGATTGTTTTCTCCCAATAAACGCATTTTCAACCCGATCCCAAAAGTGGGTATGTTTGAAGCTTCCGAAATGGATCCGTTGTTTAGCAACCTGACAAGTCACTCTGGATACTTCATAATTCAACCAACTTTGATTATCCACGGAAAGAATCGCAGATTGCGTATTCTCTGGTTTCAAAGTAAACCATTCATCAGAAGGGATAATAATTGGAGAACTTAAGGTACGATACACTCGATTATTTATTGAAGCCATCTCAGTCATTTGAATCGCATCTAGGCGCGGATGGATGACTGCTCCCCCTAATGATTTATTCAAGCCTGTTGATCCGGTTGGTGTTGAAATATTAATGCCATCTCCTCGGAAAGTCTCGAAGAAGTGGTCTTTAATATAGACGTCACTCACCATGGTTCCCATCGTTGAACGGATGGAGAATTCATTTAAGGCTAACATCTTCTTGCACCGCCCATCTTCTAAATAAATTTCGACATTGAGTAAAGGATAAGACACCGATTGATCGGATGCATTTAATAATCCATCCACAACCGCATCCACTTCATTGCTAAGCCAATCCGTATAGAAGCCTAGATGGCCAGTATGAATTCCGACGAATCTCGAATGTTCAATATATTGTTCGAAATGATGAAAGGCAGATAAGAAGGTTCCGTCTCCTCCAATTGATATAATAAAGTCTGGTTGTTCACGTTCATCCACAATTTCAATCTGGTGTTTATTTAATTTGTTTGTGAGCTCTGTTTTAATAGATTGAGATTGAGGTTTTGTATTTGAATAAATTAGTACCGTTGGTTTCATTGATTTACCTCATAATTCCCTTTATTTATTGCTGTATCGGGGTCCTCATATCTTTGTTCGAAGAATTGTGTCGCTTCGCGAATCTCTTCTCGAATCTCTGACATTTCTTGATCCAGCATAAATGCTGCTTCTGAAGCTCTTTCCAGTCGTTCAAGAATGTGCTTTGGATACTCTCCTTGATACTTATAGTTCAGCGAATGCTCGATTGTCGCCCAGAAATTCATTGCTAATGTTCTTATTTGAACCTCTACAATGACGGTATCCACATTCTTTGCGCGTTGTACAGGATATTCAATAACCATGTGATATGATCGGTAGCCACTGGGCTTATGGTGGTGAATGTAGTCACGAATCAATAATACTTTGAAATCCGTCCGCTCTTTTATTAATTCGGCTACTTCATAGATATCCTCAACAAATTGACACATGATACGGATTCCAGCAATATCTTGAACACCAATTAACATATCTTCAGGTTCGATTTCTCGCATTTCCATCTTCTCGAGAATACTCTCGCGTGTCTTCACACGTCCTGTAACGAACTCTATCGGCGTATGGCGGTGTAAAGTTCGGTATTCTTTTCGAATATTCTTTAGTTTCAGCTTTAATTCTTCTACAGCTTGTTCATAAGGAGCTAAGAATAAGTCCCAATTCTCGATAAAATTATCTTCTATCAATTTAGTCACCGACTTTCTTATTTTTGTATAAGTATATTTATTTGCTTATAGTAATGAATTATTATAGGATATATGACGGACTGTAATGGACATACAGTTTTTTTATTTTTTGTATATATTACATTGTACATAATTTAGCTAAGAAAGGATATATACATGGTATCTTCAATTGAAAGAGAATTAAAAACACTACTAAGTAAAGCTGAGTATGAAAAGCTTTATACTTATTTTAATTTACAAAATCAACCAAAAATCATTCAATCCAATTACTATTATGATACAGCAGATGAAATTTTCAAGCAAAATAATTCAGCGCTGAGATTAAGAGTGTTTGATAATGGTTCGAGTGAATGGACAATTAAAGAGAGAGTGTCTGAACTTGAATCGATTGAACTTACTCAATTCAATCGAGAGAAAGTGATAGACGTGCCACAATCATTGAATGAAGACATTATTTATTCAGCGGATATCCAAGAGTTTATTGCTTCAAGAAATATCGTCTGGACTGATATTAAAAGAACAATGAGTCTCATTACAGAACGTTATAATATCGACGTTCCTTATGGATTATATGCGTTAGACTATACTCAATATCCGCAAGCTGAAGATTACGAATTGGAACTTGAATCTCAAGATATTGAAGTTGCTTTAGAACAATTTAATTCACTGTTAGCGAGTGTTGATATATCTTACAAACAAGCAGAAACGAAGTTATCACGCGCACATCGATACTCTACAAATGAATAAATGAACAAGCCTATCATTCGCTAATAGTTTACTTTATTGTTAATATTAACTATACCAAATATAAGAAAGGAGGAGGAATTTCTAAATGAGTCAATATCAAATCGAATATAGACACAATGGCGTTCCAAGTGTATTTGAATTATTTTTATTCGTTAATCCATTAGGGAAAAATTGTTACACTTGTCAACATGAAGTTTTAAAATTAATTGATTTAGTAACGTCAAACATAGATTTGCACATCCTACCTTTTCATAATCAACGTTTAGTTGAAGACTATATGCAACAACTTGGTATCAAAAAAACAAACTTGCAGGAGAGAAATTACATCTTTCAATCGGTATACCGGGCATCTCTCGCATATAAAGCAGCATGTATGCAAGGGAAACGATTAGGTCGTTATTTCTTAATGCGCCTTCAGGAGACAATCAATGGCGATATTTCTAAATTTAGTGAAGAATTCGCAATTGATCTTGCCAATGACGTTGGACTAGATGTCGAGATATTTCAACAAGATATGCAGTCGGATTTTGTTAAACATTTGTTCTTAAAAGACCAAAAGACTGCCATCGATATGTCAGTTGAATCTACCCCTTCTCTAGTTATTTATGAATACGTCACAGGCGAAGCAAGGTTATTAGAAGGCTATCCAATAACTTTAGAAACAATCTTAGATGAGATTGATGCTTTAATATGTGATGGCACTAATCATGAAGAATCAGGTGCGAATGTGGCAACATTACGACTTCTATAAAACTTAATTTAACAGGGGCTGACGTATCGCCCCTCTTTTTTATGCGCATAACAAGAGGCTCAACAACTGTGGTCAAAAATCACCATGCTTGCTGAGCCTTTTTGTTTGAGTGGGTGTGTGTTATTCCTCCACCAATTCACTTTCAAAATACTTTCCTAACTTAATTTGGTCTTTGTAACGCAGTCGCTCTAGCACGACTTGCTCGTACTGTAGCTTTTCCTCCCTCGGCTTCTTTCACATCTTTCTTAGCACATAAACTACCAAACATCATTCCAACAAGTGTATGGACGATCGTTCCAGCTGCACCCGCTAAGGCTGCTTCTGGTGAAAAATGCGTTAAACCTAAACTTGCGGATAGTCCTGTATTTTGTGCCGCAACTTCAATCGCACACGTACGTTTTGTTATCGCAGAAGCATTGAATAACCCATAGATAAAGTAAACAATTGCATAAGCTAATAAATGATGAACTAATACTGCTAGGACAACCGTTAGACCACCGGTTAGTAAATTCTCACGGTTCACTGATACTGTTCCAGCGAGAACTAACAGTACCGCCATCGATGAGAATGATGGCATCGCTGTCTTGATCTTTTCTGACTTGTCCCCTAAGAGATGAGACACAACTAATCCTAAGACAATTGGCACTAAGACGATTTGTGTGATGGATAAGAACATTGGCCAAAAAGAAATTTCAATAAATGCTCCGCCATAAGTCGCGATCAGAAGTGGTGTAACGAATGGGGATAATAATGTAGACACCGTTGTAGCACTCACTGAAAGTGGCACATTCCCATTAGCTAAGAGAGCCATAATGTTCGATGCGGTCCCTCCAGGAACTGATCCAACTATGATTAAACCTAAAGCCACATCACCTGATAGACCGAATAATTTCGCAATTGCAAAAGCGCTCAGTGGCATAAATAAGTATTGGATGGCAGAAACCATAATCACGCTCGTTGGGTTTTTAAGAACATGAGAAAAGTCAGATGCTTTCAATGTCAAGCCCATGGTGAACATAATGATTTGAAGTAATACACTCACATAACCACTTAAAGGTGTGAAAAAACTTGGGAACATTAAGGCTAATAAAGCCGTTAATACTACGAACATTGACAGGTTACTTGTAAAAGCGCTATTAAATTGTTTAAATAAATTCATGGATGAATCCTCCTATTGTTTTCTGTGTAATTTGATAAATATGGACGTCGCTTTCAATGTCACTCATCGTTTTACCACTCCTTTGAATAATAAAAACCCCCACTCTAGATTACTAGAATGGGGGTTTGTTATCTGTTCCCATTCATTCAAGACGAATAGGACTTTTTAAACTGATTATAAAATCAATTTAACAAGTCCGGTCTTTGAATGACAATAATAATATTGTTGAAATGGGTAAACATAAGATAACCTCTTTTATCATTTATTTTTAATGTGATTATAATATAACTCACTTAGATTCTAATTGCAAGGAATTTAATACTTTAAATTGAAATTAAATCATTAAGTCATTCTTTTCAAAATCTTCACGGCGGCGAGTGGCTTCAATAAAGACTTCTTCTAATTCACGTTTATTATTCGTTAAGAGCGATTCTTTAATTTTTGTCATTTCTGCTTCAAATTCGCTAATAACTTGAACAAGCACATCCTTATTATTTAACATCAATTCTGACCACAGATTCTCATTTAGTTTCGCAATTCGAGTTAAATCTCGGTAACTGTCACCGATGAATTGAACCGTATTACGTTCAGGTTGATCACTATTAATTAACGCCGCTGCAATACAATGGCATAATTGGCTCGTATAAGCGATTAATTCGTCATGAACGATTGGCGTTACTTGGGTTAATCTTTGGAAGCCAATTTTCTTAAGAAGGGCTTTAAATACTTCCAGGTTCTCTGACTTATTCGAAGCGAGTGGTGTTAATATATAATTCGCTCCTATAAAGGCTGTGTGGTCTGAGTATTCAAAGCCTTGTGATTCTCGCCCTGCCATTGGGTGTCCAAAGATAAAGTCGACTTGTTTAGGTAAAATTGGCAAGATACTGTCAATCACATATTGTTTAATCCCTGTCGTTTCAGTTAGGATGGCACCCTCTTTGAAAGCGTCTGAGTTTTGTAGGATAAATTCTTTAATATTCTCAGGGTATAGGGCAATAATAACGATATCAGCACGTTGTAGAATCGTTTCATTCTCAACTTCACCTTCTGCAATCACACCGGCTTCCAGGGCTTTGTCGAGTGTCGCTTGGTTTCTATCAATTCCCATCACATAATAATTCGAACTATCCGAAGCCTTAAATGCTTTCGCAAAGGAACCTCCGATGACACCTAAACCAACAATTGCAATCTTTTGCATTTTTATCCCCTTCCTAAACGTCTAAATAAATACTTTTTGACACTTGATCATATTGCCCCATGATTTGAAGGTATTCTGATACTTGATATAAAGTCTGAATCAATATGTTCACGGGTGAACTCATCTCTTTAATCGACACTTCTATAAAGAATCCATAAGTAAATGGCTGATTCTCAATCGGTCTGGCGCTTAAGTTTTGTAAGTTGCAATTGAAAATATCAAATACTTGAAGCAACTTAGATAAAGCACCCGATTCGTGACGAGTCTCAACATATAGACTTAAGCAAGTCCCGGTATATTCTCTTTCTTGAATCTTTTCAATCACATAGAAACGGGTCGTGTTTGTTGATTCGTCTTGCACATTCTCCATTAATGGAACTAAATGATGTAACTCCCCTGCTCGAGGACTCGCAATTGCAGCAATATCCCGTCGATTTAAAGATTGAATATATGACGCAGCTTTGGCAGTGTCTTCATATACCTTGCTTTCAATCAGTGGATACGAATTAAAGAACACCTGACATTGCGACAAGGCTTCAGGATGTGAATATACCATCTGAATGTCTTCTAAGCGACTTCCTTCCACTCCCCATAAAGTATGTCGAACAGGTTGGTAAGCCTCTGCAATCGCCATGACAGGCTTATAACGCAGTAAATCTGTGACACGAGCAATGATGCCGGTCGTTGAGTTCTCAACTGGGACGACAATTAAATCCAACTTGTCATCTAATAAATCATTCACGACCGATTTAAAATCTCCATAAGGTACTGGTATGGCCTCTGTCGTTGTATCAGTCAATGTCTTTATATAATCTTGTAACGTTGCCTCACTATAAGAACCGGCAATACCTTGATATCCTATACGCATCCAAATTCCCCCAAAAATAAAAATCCACAGTCACTCAGATTGCTCTGATGAGTGACTGTGGGTTTATTGTATTCAATGTCACTTTCCATTAACTATTGCTAATATTGTAATCGAAATTAGCATTAAATGAAAGGTTACATTCAATCTTTATATATTAAGTATTAAATTGGCTTTGATATAAGTCATAGTAGAAGCCTTTTTGTTTTAATAATTGCTCATGGTTACCATGTTCAATGATTTGACCATCTTTCATCACTAAGATACGATCGGCATCTTGGATGGTTGAAAGGCGGTGGGCAATAACGAAACTCGTACGCCCTTCCATCAAGCGTTCCATCGCTTTTTGAATCAACTGCTCTAGTCGAGTATCCACCGAACTTGTCGCCTCGTCTAGAATCAAGATTTTAGGATCAGATAATAAAGCACGTGCAATCGTTAGTAATTGTTTTTGACCGAGAGAAATGTTACTCGACTCTTGGTTCATACGATTCTCATAACCACCTGGTAACGTACGGATAAAATGATCTACGTTAGCCGCTTTGGCAGCTTCAACAATTTGCTCGTCTGTCGCATCTAAATTACCGAAACGTAAATTTTCTTTAATCGTTCCTTCGAACAACCAAGCATCTTGTAATACCATCCCGAATTGCTCGCGATATTTTTGTCTTGAAACGGCTCGGTTGTCTACGCCGTCCAATCGAATCGACCCTTTATCCACATCATAAAAGCGCATCAGTAAGTTAATCATCGTTGTCTTACCTGCACCTGTTGGACCAACAATCGCAATCGTTTCACCCGGTTTAACCTTTACAGAGAAATCTCTAATTAATGGTTTTGTTGGAGTGTATTGGAAAGAAACATCATCGAAAGTCACTTGCCCTGTAACAGGTGAAGGTATTTCTTCCGTTACTTCGTTCAATTCTTCTTCTTGGTCTAATACTTCCCAAATACGTTGCGTTGCAGCAACAGCCGCTTGTAATAACCCCGTAATTTGAGTCACCATTTGAATCGGTTGGTTAATTTGCCATACATATTGAGTAAAGGCTTGTAAGTTACCAACTGTTAGGCGTCCTGCAATCGTGAACATACCACCGACCACCGCAACAACTAAGTAAGCTAAGTGAGATACGACGGATACTAAGGGCATCATTAAACTTGATAAGAAGCTTGCTTTAAAGCCGATATCTGCTAACTCTCCCGTAATCGTACGGAACTCCTCTACAGAACTATCTTCACGCCCATATAAACGAATAATATTAAACCCAGTAAAGTTCTCTTGAACGAAACCGTTCATTCTACCTAAGACATCCGCTTGTTTCTTGAAGTGTTGTTGAGAAATCTTCACTACACTTTGAGCAACAAAGTAAGATATCGGCATACTAATAAAGACAATGAGCGCTAATTGCCAATTCAAAGTCAACATCATAATCGTGACAAAGATAATCGAAAAGAATGCCGTTGTCACTTGAATTATTCCTTGTTGCAGTGAGTTGGAAACTGTCTCAACGTCACTAGTAATACGTCCTAAGATATCTCCAAATTGGTTACGGTCAAAATAAGCCACGGGGAGACGGTGAATCTTACGGATGATATCATCACGTAAATCACGGGTCATGTTCTGAACCGCAATTGTAATGTAGACGTTCGATCCATAATTTGTCCCTTGAACTATGAATCCACGAATGACATAAACAATTAGAATGGTAATAATATATTCATAATTGATTGCCGCTCCTTCAGCTCCACGGGCGATATCCACGACGTTTTGAGTAATTTCCGTAATAGCTAATCCTAATACGAACGGCTCAACCACTGTCATTAAAACGTTAATGATTAAGAGTGCGAGGGCTAGGATTAGTTGTTTATTATATGTTTTTAAGTATTTCCATAAGTTTCCAAATGTTTTTATTTCTTTCATCTAGCTCACTCCTTTACTCTTCTATGGTTGGATTTTTCATTTGTGAATTTGCAATATCACGGTAAATCTCATTCTCAACCATTAATTCTTCATGCGTTCCGCGTCCGATAATCTCACCTTCGTTTAAAACGATGATTTGATCAGCGTTCATAATTGAGCTTACACGTTGAGCAACGACTAATACCGTTGAATTTGTTGTCACTTCTTTCAAGCGACGACGTAATTCCGCGTCAGTCTTATAATCCAGTGCAGAGAAACTATCATCAAAGATATATACATCGGGCTGTTTCACAACTGCACGCGCAATCGATAGTCGTTGCTTTTGTCCACCAGATAAGTTTGTTCCACCTTCAGCTAAGAATGAGTGGTAACGTTCTTGAGTCTTATGGATAAAGTCACTTGCTTGCGCCACATCACTGGCACGTTCTAATTCGTTTTCCGTTGCATTGTATTTCCCGTAACGTAAGTTTTCTCCAATCGTTCCAGTGAATAACAATGCTTTCTGAGGAATGAAACCAATCTTTTGACGTAAAGCTTTTAAGTTATAATCACGTACATCCACACCATCGATTATGATACGTCCTAAAGTAACATCGAAGAAACGCGGAATAAGTTGAACTAAAGTCGACTTACCACTTCCGGTACTTCCGATAAAGGCAACCATTTCTCCAGGTTTCGCTTCAAAACTAATATTATGAAGGACTGGATTCTCAGTTTCTCCTGGATAAGCGAATGTCACATTATCAAAAGTTACGTAACCATGTGTTTCAGTTTGAGTTATACCGTCTTCATTCACAGAGATCGAAATCTCGGTATTCATTATTTCCTGTAAACGATTCGAAGAAACGTTCATTCTTGGATACATAATGAATAATTGTGAGAACATCATCACTGAAAATAAAGCGTGAAAGGCATATTCCACAAAAGCAACCAAGTTACCTACTTGTAATTCTCCAACTGCTAAAGGTTGTAGCGATAGTCCCATAATAAGAACAATCATCCAAACGAGGATATGCATGAAGATTGGGTTTGCTGCTGCCATTAATTTGAATAAACGCGTGGCGATATTTGAATAATGACGACTTTCTTTATTGAAACGATCTTCTTGATACTTCTCACGAGCAAAAGAACGAATCACACGTAGTCCTGTTAAATTCTCTCTCGCATATTGGTTAATTGTATCTAGAGACGTTTGTTGCGCTTCAGATAACGGTCTAGATTTCTTAGCAATGACATAAATCGCAACTAACAGAAACGGCATTGACGCAGCTACAATCCAAGCCAATGACGGACTGGTTATAATGATCATCACAATACTTCCGAAGAACATTAACGGTGTATTCACACCTAAACGCAGTGACATCTCAGCGAACTGCATTAACACGAACGCATCGTTTGTTACACGCGTTACTAAAGATGGAACACCAATCTTTTCAAATTCTTCATGTGAGAACTTTTGCGTATAATCGAAGATGTCATTACGCATATCTCGGATCATAATATTGGTTAATTTACTTGAGGCATAGGATAATAGAATACGTCCAAGTGCACCCAATATAATAATCCCTAACATCACCATAGCTAGGGTAAATAATAAACTTTGATCCCCTGGAATAATTGCTTGGTCAATCATAATTGATAGCACTGTAGGTAAGCCTAAGTTTACTAATACAAAAAAAAGGCTTCCGAACACATCTAATGCAAGCAGTCCGGGATAATTCTTAATATAACGCCAAATATAATTCATATGATTCCTCCTTTGTCTAAGTTCTATCTTAAACATCCGTATTTATTATGGCAATAAATACAGATGTAAAATTTCATTTTTTTGGTATTTTTAACAATAAAAAAGGAGTCTCATTACTGAGACTCAAATCTTAGATTAAGCTAAAGCTGCTTTTGCTTGCTCTACTAAAGCTGAGAAAGCTGCTTCATCGTTAACTGCTAAGTCAGCTAACATTTTACGGTTCATTTCGATACCTGCTTTTTTTAGACCATTCATTAATACACTATAGCTCATTCCGTTCATACGAGCTGCTGCGTTAATACGCGTAATCCATAAACGACGGAAGTTGCGTTTTTTCTGACGACGGTCACGGTAAGCGTAAGTATGAGATTTCATGACTTGTTGTTTAGCCATCTTGAATGAAATACTTTTTGCTCCGTAATAACCTTTTGCTAATTTAATTGTACGTTTACGACGTTGACGAGTAACGTATCCACCTTTAACACGTGCCATTGTGAATTCCTCCTTTTAGTTCGTTGATATTATAGTTGTGAAATTTGTTGTTTGATGCGTTTGAAATCTGAACTAGATACTAACGCTGCTTTACGTAATTGACGACGTTGTTTCTTAGTTTTACCGTGGAAACGGTGAGAAGTAAAGGCTCTAGAGCGTTTTAATTTCCCTGAACCTGTCTTTTTAACACGCTTTGCTAATCCACGATGTGTTTTTTGTTTTGGCATGATAAATCCTCCTATGTTTTAAATAATAATGTTCTATTCTTCGCTACTTATTGGAGCAAGAATTGCGAACATGCTACGCCCATCCATTTTAGGTTTTGTTTCAACAGTTGAAACTGCATTCGCGTCATCAAGGAAATCCATGATAACGTCGCGTCCTAAGTCTTTATGTGTAATTGCACGGCCGCGGAAACGAATTGAAACTTTAACTTTGTCTCCTTTTTCAAGGAATTTAATTGCTTGACGTAATTTTGTTTGGTAGTCATGGTCTTCAATCCCTGGGCTTAAACGAATTTCTTTTAAGCTGACAGTTTTTTGATTCTTACGTTGCTCTTTCTCTCTCTTCTGTTGCTCATAACGATATTTACCGTAATCCATGATTCGAGCGACAGGGGGTTTTGCGTTAGGAGACACAAGCACTAAATCTAATTCAAACGACTCGGCAATAGTGAGAGCATCCTGAAGAGACTTAACGCCAATCTGTTCGCCTTGATCTCCAATAACACGTACCTCACGTGCACGAATGCCATCATTGATAGGTAATTCTTTTATGATCTCCACCTCCATGTATTTTGAGAAACAAGTAACAATAAAAAAGCAAGTTTATAAAATAAATATAAACTCGCCGTTAAATATAGACACACCACTCCTAGTGGCAGACTATGTATTTGCCAAATTCACTTTGGCGAGAAACGGCTCGTTTCTACTTGTTTTCTCAACTAACACATAGTACCACATAGATTATCGAAGTGCAATGTTTTTTTAAATTTATTTTGTTTTTTCTGTTAATTGTTGTATTGGCATGATAACTGCCAGGAAAATGTACCCCGTTTGTGTCCAAAGGATTGATACATCCATTAATCCATGGACGATCACAGTCACGAGCATCGTTGAAATTAAAGCAAATTCCTTACGGTACTCCATCTGCTTCGCTAATCTGACTATAGACTTTAAGTAATCCTTCATCATAAAGCCTAAGATAATGACCCCAATAACACCGTAATCAGCTAAGGTATTAATCCCTAACTGATGTGCATGCATATCTGCTTTGTCAGTATATAAGTAATATAAATTCATATAACTCATGGCCCCACGACCAAACAGCGGATTACTCATAAAAATCTGCCAACCAACATCCCATAGCGCAAACCGATCCTGAAAAGCGTAAGCAATCGAGCTAAACCTAGGGATTAAGTCTGGATTGACGAATAAAGCAATCCCTCCAACTGCTGCCAGTCCCAACATATACCATACATATGACCGCTTCGTCCAAAAGACAAACCAAACAATCGCCACCGCGACTGTAGGGAGCACCATCCGCGAAGCCGTTAGTAAGATACTCATGATATTCAGGACAAATGAAAGATAATAGTAGGCTTTAAATCTCTTAGCATAATCACTCTTTAATAGTAGATACATACCAATATTAATCGCAAAGATACAATATAAGCCGTAATAATTCGGATTAAAGAAGGTCGACTCTGCCCTCGTCTGAACATTCGCATATTGGAATACATAGAGTAAAGTGTAACCTTCACGGAATACATAAGAGACATAGACAAGGAGTGCATAGATAGCGACAGGAATACTTCCCAGTACGAATATATTCAACGTCTTCAAGTATCTTTCTACTGTGACCCACTTCAAGTAACTACTAAAGTAAATCACAAATAAGAAAAAGACTAAGGTGATTAAAACACCAATGTAGTTTCGATTAATTAATGAAACGATTAGAACATAAAGTATAAATATGCTCAACCATTTGTTTTTAATAAACGTTCGCATTGTTAAACTACGTTTCTGCCATATTAAGTAGGTAATCGCAAGCAATAGTACAACAGCGTGAAGATAAATAGGTAGTAATATGGCAATAGAAACAATATAAAACAAATTTGGCCGAATATATTTTTTCCAAGCCGATTTCATTTCTCATCCCCCTCAATGTGATTATTTACATTATAGTCTACTTTATTACTTTTTAATAATACTAATTCAAGAAAATGCATAAACAAAGTTTGAATTTTGTGTGAAAAGATATGTAATAAAGTAAAAATATTCCAAGGCTATTTGAAATGCGTAAATAGTTCGCTATAATTAATTGGTATTAAATTTGAGGAGGTCATCACTTTGTTCAATAAACGAACAATAAAGTGGCTTACCGTGCTTTCTTTATCAAGCATGTGTTATGCCAATCTATATCCAACTACAGCCCAAGCTGTAAGTAAAACACCTATCTTTAACTCTGACAATGTATTGTTAGAACCTTCAGAACCAGTTGAAATGCCAGAAGATTACCCTAGTGAATTGCAAGAATGGTACGATAGTAATATGGACGCTCGTTCGTATGTCGTGATTGATCAAGCAACAAACAAAATTCTTGCCAATCGTGAAGGGAATGTTCCTTACCCAATTGCTTCAATGACGAAAGTATTATCAATGTACTTAATCTATCAAGCCTTAGATGAAGGGACTTTGAAACTTGACCAAGAGATCGAGATTCCAACAGAAATAGTAGAAGATATCTCATCTAATGTGGAATTATCAAACGTCTGGTTGGTAGAAGGGATTACTTACCCCGTTGAGGATTTAATGTATGCAGTCATGTTACAATCTGCTAATGATGCTACTTCTGCATTAATGTGGGAGATCTACGGTAGCGAACAAGCCGCTGTACAAGCAATGCAAGATCAACTTACCGAGTGGGGAATCACGAATGCTCAGATGTACTCAACTTCAGGTGCTCCAAACATCGAAGTGCCAGAATCATGGTGGATGCCTGGTTCAAACGAAATGAGTGAGAACGTGATGTCAGCCGCTGACGTGGCTCTTGTTGCTCAACATACGATTGAAGAGTATCCACAAATCTTAGATATTTCTTCTACTCGTGAGTATGTCTATATGGAAGGAACTGACGAGCAACAAGTATTATATAACTCTAACCAATTACTTGAAGGTGGTAGTTATGGTCGTTCTGGTATTACTGGCTTGAAGTCTGGTTTCACTGATGCTGCTGGCTTGAACTTTGTGGCAACAGGTAATCAAGCAGACCGTGACTTTATTGCGGTAGCGATGGGAACTTTTGGTGAAGGTATGAGCTCATACTGGGAAATCGAAATCCTGTTAGATGGCTTATTAGATCATCCAGAAGTGGTCGACCTTGACCTACCTACTAACCTCAAAGCACAAGAGCCTGCTGAGGAATTAGTGGAAGAAGCAGCCCAAGAAAATCCAGCGACAGAAGATAGTACCCCAATTGAAAACAACCGTGACAATGCGATTACTAACTTCATGAGAGATATCTTTGGAGTGTTTAATTAATTATATGACTAAAAGAGATGCAATGTTTGCATCTCTTTTTTGTTTCTTGGGGTATAAAAAACACAAGACTATGAAGTGTTTTACTCTTTTTAAAATCTTGTGTTAAAAGCATTTTTTCAGAATTATCGGGAAAGTTAAGGTGGAGATGAGGGGGCTCGTCCATTCCCCTTCACAGCAACGTTTATAGTTAGATAGTAATGGTTTTGGTAATGATTTGTACTAAAATTTCACGCATACGCCTATATTTTATGGAGCTTAACAATTCTTAATAACTTCTAAATTAACCATGTAATTCTTTATTTCTTTTGTTTTTTGCTATGTATAAATCATCGAAGGACTTAATATTCATTTCATAAACTTTTATTATGTATTCTTTTATAATATCTAGCAATTTAGTTAAAAATGATTGTATCTCTTCTTCATCATTAAAGAAATCATTAAGATCTTTCCCATTATGCACTACCTCAGTACGATATACCTTACTCAATTCTTTAAAATAGTCGGCAAGTTTATCATAATCTTGTCTATCTTTGGCAATAATATGTTGAATAATTATTCTGACTTCTTTAAATCCTCTATACTCTTTGTAGGCTAATGCTTCAATAGTCGTCATTAAATAGATAAATATTGATGAATAGTTATTAAAATAAAATGACTCATTTATTCTTCTTATAGCACTTCTTAAAGACAAGTACATTTCATCTGAACGATTGGAAGTAATTACTTGGTATTCTATATCACTCGTTTTATTATTTAGATCTTCTTTTTCATACTGGCTTCCAATACCTACTGAATACTGAGTTGCAATATCACCCATTAAATGATACCAATTATCATCTTCATGGTTATAAACAAATGCTTCCATTATAGGCGTTTCACCTTGAATAGAATAAATTGGTATACCCGGTAACCCAGGTAGATGACTTAAGCTCCTATAATCAATATCTTTCATGCGAAAATAATCAATTTCCTTATTAACTTGATCGGAAATAAGTTTAATTAAATAATTTTTATAGTTGATAGATGTAGCTTCTTTTTGATTAAATCTAAGGTGGTCTTTATTAGTAAAAAATATGGCATAACTCGATGCATAAATCTCAAATCTATTATATATTTTTTTATGCTGACTATAAAATTTCATAGTTAACTCATCTAACATTTCTCTTTCCCATTTGTTAATGGTATCAGAATAAATGTTTATTTTCCCAAGATAATCATCCATTGTAGACATTATAAAAGTATTATTGATTTTAAAGCATTCGTGTAAAAACAAATTTTGTATTTCAACTATATAAATCTCATAGTCTTGAAAGTTCATTATATATCATTCCTTTGATAAATTCTTAATTTAATTAGATTTCCTTTATGTCAAGCATTATATAGCTAATCTTGAAAATCCATGATAGAAAAATTTGTACCTCTCAAAAACTAGAATTTCTATCCTGATATGTTTCCCATAAAAAATACACTATTGTTACCGAAGTGCCTACTGCTAACCTTGCATATCTTGGTGGGAGAGAGACAAAAGTACTTGACTTGCCATGTCCGTCACCAAATAAATTTCTAAGCTCCGCCATACTTTGTGGAACAGCCCCTAAATTACCTAAAATTTTTGCAGAGATTTTCCCCGCTTCATTTTCCTTATTTTGATCATTCGCAGATAAACCTAATTTTTCCATTACTAATCTTAATAGTGGAGCAAATTTCATTGTTTCATCGTACTCCACATCTAACTCCTTTAGAATCGTCTTTGCACATGATTCTAATAATTCTTTTGATTTCCCAATTGAAATATTTGGATTTTTTTCTATATTTTCTAACATTATGGATACTTGAGAATCTATATACTCTGAGCTAAATTTAGTTTTTATTTGTTCACTGTAATTTGCTATTAATTCCGAATTTTTAATCGACTCGATGGTAAATACAGCTCTGCCACTTATTTCTTCAGTAGCTATTAAATGTAATTTATCAAATTCTAGTACTTCATTGATCTTGTCAAAATATTCTTTCCAATTTGAATCATTATCTCTAACTATAGGATGAAATATTTGTTCAACAAATTTAGTGAATAAATCATCATTGTGTAGAAGGTTTAACCTTTTATCATAAAAAACCCAGTCTATATCCCAATCATCGTTGTTAATTGTATGTTGCCAGATGTCTTGTGACATGGTTTTAAATCTACTGTCCTCTGAAGGAAGATCATTCAAATTTACAAGTTGATTTAAAAAGCTAGTTTCATCAAATCTCCCAGCATAGTCAAACTCTCCTTCGTATAATCCTTCACTCAATAAATCTACAATATCTCTTTTAGAAATTTCAGATATATTCATTATATCCCCCTGGTTATGTTTTATCGCTACTTAAATTAAATCTTCGTCTTTTTATTGTGTAACTTTAGATTTGACAATTATTAATTAAGATAAAATAATTTTTCTTGTTAATCTTTGCAGCAAGTTTTGTTGTGGTATTTTTCCATAGCTAAATTCTTCATTTTGCAACTGTTTCAAAATTTCTATAAAGTCACTATCTTGAAGAGGTATAATCAGATTTTTATTATCCTTATAATAATCTGAACATCTTTTAATTAATGACTCTTCATCATCACTTTTTCTAAACACTAGAAACCCCATTTTACCTCGATTTATTGAAAACCTCCCATTTAGTTGATCAAAATCGGGATTAGATAAAGTTTTATTGTAGTTCTTACATTCTACGAAAATATAACTAGATGGAATATCTTTTACTGTTGATAAATTGAAAAAGTATCCATCTTCAGCTGCATTATCATAAACTAAGTCAATTCTCTTTCTCCCAGAATTTATCTCCTGTTCTTTTACAGGATTAATCAAGTCAGGGCAAAATAAAAACGTCATTGTGGCAATTACGTGGTCGTGATATTCATTTGCTTGCGCAGCACCTGGATTGATATTTTGGAACCCTGAAATTAATTTATCAATGATTGCCAAGTAAAATTCATAGCTATATTCATCCAATATTACTTCGTTAGAAAGTGTTTCAATATTTTTACTTGCTATATTTTTAAAATCTTCATAAAACTCTGGGTGTTCTATAGTAAAATTCCTTAAGAACTCTTTTTTATAGGCTCCATATTTTTTTGCTGTCTCTTCTTTATTTACTGATTTTCGTTTCTCTCCGTTCTTTAAAGTTTTTGTTCTGACTAAACTAGTATTAAGCCTTAACTCTTCCGTTACCAAGAAGTTTAAAACATGATGTCTAGCATACATTGAAGAATCATAATAATATGCCTGTTTCCTGATAACAATGGATTTAGGAACAAGTAATACTGGCTCGTCTTCTATTACCAGCATATCTTCATATGTACTAATCCAACTTCTTGTAATAGTATCCCAATATTCTCTAGTTGGCACACCTTTCGTCAATTTTAAACCATGTAACTTACATTGGTTTTGTGTATATTTGATTAAAGGTTTCCTAATTACATTAGTTGTTAAATCAGATATTTTATCATGTGAAATGTTATCAACGAAAATTTTCATATCATTAACGTGATTAACTAATCCTGACTCAACTACTCTACTATTAAGGATATATTCGAATAATTTTGTTGCATCATTATCTCCTAAACTCTTACCTTTGGTACCTGATTTTGATAGTCCTAAACATGTTTCTTTTGGCTCAGTAAATTTAAAATTTCTACGTGCTTCTTCCTTATGGTTAGTTTCAAATAAATGCAATATAAATTGAAAATAATTTTCTAAGGTTCTATGAGCATCTACGGACCATCTGTCATTTCTTAGTGATAAAAAATAAGGATCTAAAAATAACGGCGTATCATTAGAGGTATCGATATCTACAAAATCAAGTTCATGTTGTGACTTATTCAAATTAAATATCTCACTTATTTTCATTCTATCGCTTCCTTTGACAAGTTTTTTTACTGATAGTATTTTCTAAACGACAATAAAACCTAATGTGTCTACTACTATATAATTTATGTATCAATACCTACTCTAAAGTTTTTATATATGTGCTAATACAGGAGCTATTGATTAAGTCTATAAAAATATGTAAATAAAAAGTACTTGCATTAAAAACATTAGTTTATTTAATCTTCAGATTCAAAATCATCATAATTAATCTGATAGACCGTGTACTCTTGTGCCTTTCCTACGCCAACTTTATATTCAAGCATTAATTGAGTTAGTTGAATACCATCAATTAATACAATACCTTGTTTTTTTGCAAATTCTTCAGCTGCTTTTGAGAAACTTGAAGTTGTTATAAACACGCCTCTATCTGCGTTAACACTAGCAAGCGCATCATAAAAGCCTTGAATGGCCGGGCGTCCGACTGCATTTTTCAGCATATCTTTTCACTTGCAAATAAACTCTACTCGTACCTAAAGGGTCTTGGTTGATGATTCCATCGATTCCCCCATCATTTGACTGAGTTGTCACATGCACATTCCCATTATTTCCGCTATATCCCATAGTGTTTAGTAATTTTATAACTAATTTCTCAAAGAAAATCGGATCAGTTTCCCGTAATTTATTTAATAACTCTATTTCTACTTCGTTATTTCTTTTATTGATTAATCTCTCCACAGTTTCTTGAGGATCTTCTTGTTCTTCCAAATTATTCATATTTAAATTGCCTTGCAATATATCTTCAGAATCTTTATCTGATTTTATATTTCTTGATTCGAGTTCTTTCATGTACGCAACGTACTCGGTTTGTTCTTGAAGTATGTCCGTAGTTAATTGATCGCCATATTCGTTTAGTAATGAAAGTCCATCGTCAGTTATTTTATAAACGGCTCTTTTTGTTCGTATAATTGCTTTTGCTTTATACAAATCAGCCAATGCAAAGCCTATACGATTATATAAAATAGATTGAGATTTCTCACTATTATCGTATTCTATACCCCTCATTTCTTCAGGGATATCTAAGTATTCTAATATACGTTTTACAATAACACCCTTGTTGTTTCCTCACCATTCTTTATAACTTCTAACACATAAGGAATAAAGGAATCCCAAGTAGGTATGCCACTAGCCGACTTTTTTAAATTGTTCCAATCTTTATTCAATTATTAAGCCCCCCTATAAATATATAGAAGAAAAGCCATACAAAACCGTATGGCTCACTGATTTTAAGGTTATTTAAATACTTCATCTAGTTTTTCTTCTAATGTTCCCGCTTCTGCATATGGATAAGCATCCAATTGTGCAAAGTTCTTTTGGCTAATACCTTCAGTTAATTCACTAAAGATAAAACTCGTCGCAATTCTGTAAATGATTTCTGTAGGAGCTAACCCATACACTTGATTCTCAAGTATATGTTTCAATCGCTCATGATCGTTTGGTATCTCAGACTTGATTATTTCGCTGTTATACAATCTTTTAACGACTTCAGTGATATATAAACCCGACTTCATATAAAGATCAATAAAGGTCTTAGATGAATCATTATAAATGCCTGGATTTTCATCTTCTAATTGTTGTACCATCTTTTGAACAACCCATTTAGGCGTATAAATCTGGTTGGTATTTTGAGGTGGAATATAGTCATAAATATTCTCTTCGGTCTCTTCAAAGTAACCTGCTATTTAGAATTTTTGTTGAAAATTATTAAATAAAGTAATCTAATAAAACATATACACTTATAACTTGATTCTAAAAAATTATAAAAACCCTATCCGTAGAAATCGTTTACATTATTTATCTATAAATTTTCAGTTGTTTTTTTATGTTAAACAGAATAAATTAACAAACACTATAATTTAAATTATTGTTTAACGGTAAGTAGATGTAGTATTTAAGCCAAAGAGCCTTTCGGATTTTTTAAAGGCTCTTTGCACATTAAAATTTACTAACCATTTATACTTACGTGAGTATCTTATATTGATTCAATCGTGTAGCCAGCCATGTCTAATTCAATATCTAGCCCTTTTTCTTCGTGTTCTGGTCTTAAGTAACCTACAATTTTTCCCTCTTGGTTTTTCACTACTGCTACCGTCTCTTCAGTCTTTTCTTTATCTATTTTATTATTCATTTTATTACCTCCCTTGATATATTCATATTATAACATCATAAGTCTGTATATTTACTCTTATTTCCTTTGCTTTTCTTAACAGGATATTTTATTTCATTTTTCTTTAGTTTGTTATTAATAATTTCTTCAATATCCACTTTAAGATCAGACGCTAGCATAATAGAATAAATCAAAACATCTGCTAATTCGTCTTCTAATCCCGCTTGCTTTTTTTGGATAGTTTCATTACTAGAACTCCATTGAAATAACTCGAGTAATTCTGATGCCTCAAGAGAAATAGAAATTGCTAAGTCTTTTTCATTATGAAATTGTCTCCAATCTCTCTCATCTCTAAAGTCATTAACTTTTTTTATCAGTTCATCCAATTTTTATCTCACCTTTCTGAGCTTTTAATAAAGCTTCTTGCAATTGATCATCTACCGCATATAAAAATAATCCGTGTATTCCTCTTGTTAATAATACATTCAATTCATTTTTTAATAAGAAGTCCGATAAATACTCCTTACTCCCATCTTTTAGAGTTCTACGTTGCTTTGCTTTCCTATTTTCGCTCTCTTCTTTATCAAACACGATTTTGCCATTCCTGTATTTTACAGATGGTCCGATTACTACTCCTACATAATTTAAATCAAATCCTTGTACTGTATAAGTAGATCCTGCTTCATTAATAGTATGTGGCTGTTCTGCCCAAGATACATCTTTATATTTAACACTTTTATTTTTTGGTTTTAATTGATAGTTCCAAGGAATTTTAAAATCATTATCCTTTACCATCCAATATTCTTCATTTTCTGGTTTACGTTTATCTACATATTTCCAGTCAAATGTTGCCACTACTCTTGAAATTCCTTTTTCTTGATTCTTTGATTTCTCTTTAATCGCATTATGCATTTTTTCTGCATCATCAAATATTTTAATTTCATAACCCTTATCATCATTCGGAATATTTAATACTATCTGATTATCAACTAAATTTCTGATCCAATCGATTGTTTGTTCTTCAGCATCTATTCTCATTTGATTGGTTAAGAATATATAGTTGTCATTTTTTTTAGACATTGCTTTAATTTTTTCAAGTTCATCTTCTTCCCAATACTGTTCTGTTGTTAAAATTTGATTCACGTCAAATACTGCTATCACTACCTTGGCTCTTTCTAAAAGATCATGTAGCTGATTTTTCCCTCGATAAGCTTGTTTTCCTTGTGTCCACAACAAATGAGCTTCATCAATAATAACAACGTCTACTGGATCTTCATTGGTTATATTATTAATAAAGCGAGTTGGTTTCAATACAGCTTCTAAATTATTTTTTGAGGTCAATCCTAATTTTTCTGCAATTTGTTTATAAACAGTTAGTTGAGCATCATGGTTAACAATCATATGAACTTTTAATTCCTTTTTACTTTCCACTTCCCTAGCTAATTCTTTTTTTAAATCATAAAATAAACTACTCATTAATACAGTTTTACCTGATCCAGCTTCCCCTGCAACTAAAATTAGTTCTCCCACTTTATCACTTTCTAAAGAATTAATTACTTTAGTATAAATTTTATCTTTTGCATCTATCTGTTCACGTGTTAATTTATGGAAAGGTGAAGCTTTAAACAAAGCCGAGTCTTCAATGATGCTTTTTAAAGGGAAAAGTATTTTATTTTTTTTCCTTAATTCTTGCCACACCTTAGAAAATATCTCTTCAAAATATTCTGAAGTATAATATTTATTTTGCTGGTTTGTACGTCTATTATAAACTGTATCAACTTGGTCAACAGTGGATAAATAATGCATTAATTTGTTTTCAATATCTAAAGTTAAAGATTTATTAAAATATTCATGTCCGATTACAAACATTGAGGCTGAATTAGTAGTAGGTAATCTAGATAATTCCCTATTAATATCATTTGTAAGTAAATGTTGATTAGTCCTAGCTTTAATATTAGAAGTTTCACCGATATACACATTATATGTATTTTCTCTTGCTTCGTTATTAATGATATATACTGTAGGGTAGTCCAATAAGTATTTTCTACTTTTTTTCTTAAAATTAACTGCACTTTCACTAAACTTTTTTAATCCATCTACTGTATAATCTATTTCATGTATCACAGGTTTAGATATCTTTACCATGATTTACTTTCACTCCATTATCTTACTATCAAAAATTATACTTTTTTATTTGTATGTCTTCTCATTATAGTTAAATATCTATTTCTTTATTTATACTTGGCCGAATAAATTTTTTCGTACCAACCGCTAATTAAATTAATTTAAATCTTTTAATGATTACGGAATGAATAACCATGATTAATATAGCTATCTGTGTCCCATTTTATATTCTTACCAGTGGTATGATCCTTAAGCAGTAAACTTAATAGAGATTCATTTTCTCTTAAAATAGCTGAGTCATTTAAATCTGAGAGCGATAAGTTATTATTTTCTTTCAAGAAGCCACCTCCTTTGTTTTTAATTAGTAATTATATTTGCTACAACTGTTAAACGATTTTTACCGCATTGTTGCTTAAGTATTGTGGTAAAATCATCATTTTTTATTAATTTTCGTTGGTTATTTTTATAAATCATGATTATATTTTCTTCTAACTCTTCATCTGTTAGATTATCTACCAATATTCATCAACTATTTTATTAATAACAGCTGCAACTTCCCGTTGGGTTCGGTAAAATTTCTTCACTTTCACAGAAACACCTCTATATTATTAAATTCTTACTTTAATTATACTTTAGATACGTATAGTAATCTATTAATTTTTAAGAATTTGATTTGTCAAATTAAGCTAGACAAAACTGCTTCATCTAAGTAACTCAAAAATACTTCCAACGGTGTTCGGTAGTGTAAGGATTTCCGTGGAATCGTGTTCCGTTTGTGTGCAATCGATGACAC